>JAKIUH010000335.1 GCA_021647685.1 Bacteroidales bacterium | reverse complement strand
TTTGGGTCCATAAGCAATGCTAACTTTATATTTTCCAATGGTGGTGTGATTTGATTTACCCATGTATCCGCTTTTCCCGAAAACTAAAAGCTCTTGTGTTTGTCCGTTATTTGAAATATCAAAATACAGAGCATTTAAACCTCCGTTGCTTTTAATCCCTCCGCTTACGATTTTCTTTTTGGCTTTCGGATAAAATTTTGTCAATACCAGTGCGTTGTTTTCCCATGAGTATAAAAACATTCGGTTTAAAGGTGTTTGCACACCGGCTTCCGATATAAATTTATTGGTATCGCGCATAGCTGAATAACTCACTGTTTTGTTTACTTTAAAAAAAAGGGTATCCTTACGGTAGTCTATTATTACCGCATTTTCAGGTGCATCAATACCAAAGGCATACAACTGATTGCCTGCCCATTTCATGTCGCCATAAGCGATTGTTAAGTCATGACGAACATTGTTGTTTAGTGCTGTGAAGCTAACAATGGGTACACCATCTTCAGCTTCTACAATTACTTCTCCTGCATTGGGTATAAATTCTTTTAGGCTTATATCAAATGTTTGTCCGTCAAATTCAATTTTATCATGGAATTTATTCCCTGAAACCACATTAAAATTAACCGGAGTTTCTAATTTATAAACCAAATTACCGTTATTAATTTCAATTTGTAAATATGATTCATAAGTTAAAATGCTGTTTGCCGTTGCTCCTTCACGTATATGCATGGTGCCTTCGTAACTGATAAAACGGGTAATTGCGGCACCTATAATAATAACAATAAAAGCAAAATGAAATAAAAACATACTAAACCGCTTTTTTTCATACATTTTGTATTTAAAAAATACAAAAATCATATTTATTACCAGAAGTAAGTTTAAAATATTAAACCACCAGGAGCGATAAACAAGATATTGGGCTACTGAGGTGCCAAAATCGTTTTCGATAAATGTAGCAACTGCAGCCGATAATGCATAAACAGCCAGCAAAATAACAGCTGTCCAAATTGATGAAAATATTTTATTTAAAGTATTCATATATATAAATGTTTTGTCTTGTTTTAAATGATTTTTAAAATGCCCGAAAATTAGTATAAATAATTGAGATATTGAAGTCTTTTATTTGGAGAGAATGCATACTGAAAAAATTTTAATATTAAACGCGTTATGCATGGATTTAATTTTAATTGACTTAAGTCGGACAAAGTTGTAAACTTTGTCCGACTTACATGATTTTTAAATTGCAGTTGTTTTTTCTTTCAACCAGTTTTTTTCTTTATCACTTAAATAGGGTGATAATTTTTTGTAAACCTCTTTATGGTAATTATTTAACCAATCTCTTTCAAGCTTTGTTAATAGCGATACTTCAATAGGTTTGGTATCAATAGGACAAAGTGTTACCGTTTCAAATTTTAAAAACTTACCGTAATCATTTTCTTCATCAGGCATTACCAAAATTAAATTTTCAATGCGTATGCCGTGTTTCCCCTCGCGATAAAATGCCGGCTCATCGGATAAGTACATACCGGCTTCTAATGTTTCTTCGGGTATTCCGGCATTTCTTGTGCTGATTGATTGAGGTCCTTCATGCACATTCAAGAAAAAGCCTACTCCGTGCCCTGTTCCGTGTCCGTAATTCATTCTATTGTTCCACAAAGGCTTACGTGCGATTGCATCAATTTGCACCCCTTTTGTTCCGTAAGGAAAAATCGTCATTGCCAAATCAATGGTTCCTTTCAGTGCCAAGGTAAAATCACGTTTTTCTTCTTCGCTTGGTTTTCCCAGCATTACTGTACGGGTAATATCCGTAGTTCCGTCATAATATTGACCGCCTGAATCAACAAGATAAAAACTTTGAGCTTTTAATTCCGTATTACTTTCTTCGTTTGCACTGTAATGAGGCATTGCTGCATGCGCTCCGTATGCAGAGATTACTCCAAAACTTTCACCAAAAAAATTTTCCTGTTCCTTACGAAATGATAAAAGTTTTTTTCCTGCCGAGAGCTCTGTAATTTTTTCTTTTCCAATATTTTGGTCCAGCCAATGCAGAAATTTTACCATTGCTACACCGTCTTTTATATGTACTTTTCGTAGATGTTCAATTTCCACTTCATTTTTTATCGATTTTAGCACTGCAACAATACTTATTTTATTAATAATTTTGCATTTTTTGGGAATCGATTGATAAAGTGCATAGTTGGTTTTTGATAAATCGGCAATAATTGTTTTTTCAGTTTGTATTTTGTTTAAATAAGAATATATTTCAAGATATTCTTTAATAATAATTTGCTCTTGATTTAATTTTTGTTTTAATTCTTCCGTAAGTTTTTGTTGATTAACAAATAAAATAGCATCGTTTTGCGAAATTAATGCAAAACTGATAAACAGCGGATTGTACATAATATCGCTTCCACGCAAATTAAAAAGCCATGCAATATCATCTAAAGATGATAAGAGATGATAATCGGCATCAATTTCCTGCATTTTTTTACGCAAAAGTGCAATTTTTGCGAGGCGCGATTTCCCTGCGTATTTTACATCATGTTCAAATACTTCATTTTTTGGGATTTCAGGACGACTTGTCCAAAATTCATTCACAAAATCAAAATTGGGAGCTAATTGTATATTTTTTTGCTCAAATTTTGCCAGTATTTGTTTTGCCAATCCATAAGAGAAAGTTTTACCATCGAAACCAACTTTTGAGCCATTATCCAAATGATGATACAGCCAGTCGATATATTCGGGTGTGTGTGGAATAATCAATTTAACCAACTCAATACCGCTGTTTTTTAATTGATGCTCAGCTTGTATAAAATAGCGTGAGTCTGTCCATAATCCGGCAAAGTTTTGAGTGATAACCAGTGTACCCGCAGACCCCGAAAATCCTGAAAACCATTTTATTGACTGCCAATGAGCAGCAACATACTCACTCATGTGCGGGTCGGTCATTGGGATAATGTATGCATCTAAATTATTTTTGTGCATATAATCACGCAATTGAGCCAAAGGCAATATATCTTTTTTCATCATTGTTGTATTTTTTTAGAATTTAATCGAAAAGTAAAGATATTTTCAGGATTTGCAAAAAAGAAAGCGCATATTTATTAAATTTGATTAGGCTTAGCCTTAAATTCTTAAACTTATTTGAAAGCTACTTAATCGCCTACTTAATTTTTTTATCTACTTATACTAATATTTCTTGCTTTGCGTTTTTTATTCAATTAGATGGAGTTATTATTTAATAATTCTCAAAGAAAACCAATTTATGACCTAAACCAATAATGAACAAAAAAATTCATACAGTACGGTATATCCTTTTAGATTTTGTTTCTGCAACTATTGCGTGGTTTCTATTTTCAAATTATTTTAAACTACCTGTACCTGAAAATATTGAATTAAGTACACAATTGATTTTTTTATCAAGTTTTTTCATAGCTGCTTTCTGGATATTTATATACACTTTCGGCGGATATTATTATGATATTTACAGAAAATCAAGAGTCCAAGAGCTTTATCATACTTTTACTGCAACACTGGCAGGTGTTACAATCATTTTATTTACCATTATATTAGCTAATGCAAATGCACACCTCATAAGTTTTAGTTACTTATTTTTCAATTTTTTTATTTTACATTTTAGTTTTACTTATTTTCCGCGTTTGCTGCTAACCAGCATAACAATAAATCGCATCAGAAACCGTAAAATAGGTTTTAATACATTGGTTATCGGGAGTAACGGAAAAACCAAAAATATTTATCACGAATTTGAAAATAGAAAAAAATCTGCCGGTTATAACATAATCGGTTTTGTAAATGTTAAACCAAAAATAAGCAATAGTTTAAAAAAACTAATAAATCACCTGGGCACTGTTGAAAATATAAATGAAATTATAAAAACATATCAAATTGAAGAAATAATTATAGCTATTGAAGAACACGAACATCAAGAATTGGAAAAAATTGTTGGCGATTTAATTTATATGGATATTCAAATAAAAATAATACCCGATTTGTTTGAAATCTTGATTGGAAACACTGAAATCGCTTTAACAGACGGAACGCCTTTATTAAGAATCAATTCCAAGCCCATGTCGGTTTTGGAAAAAAACTTAAAAATACTGTTTGATATTTTAGCATCAGTAGTATTTATTGGTATGATGTCGCCTATATACCTGTTAACAGCATTTGCGGTAAAAGTCAGTTCAAAAGGACCCATTATTTTTAAGCAAAAAAGAGTAGGCAAAAACGGGAAAGAATTTAACATCTATAAATTTCGTTCTATGGTGGTTAATGCTGAAAAAAACGGTCCTCAATTATCGTATAAAAACGACCCGCGTATTACAAAATTTGGTTTATTTATGCGCAAAACCAGATTGGATGAAATTCCCCAGTTTTTTAATGTACTTAAAGGTGATATGTCTATTGTTGGTCCCCGTCCGGAAAGACAATATTATATAAATCAAATTCTGGAAAAAGCACCGGAATATCGCTATGTATTAAAAGTAAAGCCAGGGATAACTTCATTAGGGCAAATTAAATACGGATATGCCGAAAATTTGGAAGAAATGCTTCAACGTCTTAAATTTGACATTATTTATGTACGTAATATGTCGCTGTATCTTGACTTTAAAATATTAATTAATACAATATTAATTGTTTTAAAGCATGACGGAAAATAGTTTTTTATGAATTCAACGCTAAATTATAAAGATATTCTTTCGGCACACAAAAGAATTAAACATCAGATACACCAAACACCGGTCTTAAATTCGGAAAGTATTGACAAAATTACAGGTGCTTCTTTGTTTTTCAAATGTGAAAATTTTCAAAAAGTGGGTGCTTTTAAATTCAGAGGAGCAAGTAATGCAGTCTTGCAACTGTCTGATGAGCTTAAAACAAAAGGTGTAGCCACACATTCATCGGGAAATCATGCTGCGGCATTGGCATTGGCTGCAAAAAAATCAGGTATTAAAGCCTATGTGGTAATGCCCGAAAATGCACCCGAAATAAAGAAAAAAACAGTAAAATAATAC
>JAKIUH010000334.1 GCA_021647685.1 Bacteroidales bacterium | reverse complement strand
TTTTATATTAGAAATAAAACATTGCCCTACTTTTAAATCAGTGTTATTTATAGCATTTACAGGACACACTCTTGCACAATAGCCACAGCCTTCACAGCTCAAAGATTCAACAACATGCAGGTCATTAATAACAGAAATTGCATTAAAACGGCAAATGTCAGCGCAAATACCACATTGTGTACAAACATCAGAATTAATAACAGCTAATTCACCACTATAAAAATCTTCTTTTTGTGCTAAATCAGGTTCCATTAAAATGTGCATATCAGCAGCATCTACATCACAATCGGCAATAATTGCTTCTTCTCCGGCTAATATTGCCAATGAAGAAGTTACTGATGTTTTCCCTGTTCCTCCCTTACCTGAGATTATAACTACCTCTTTCATCTATATGGCGTTTATTTAAAATATAGTTTTTTATTTTTTTCAATTCATTTTTAAATTCTTTCACTTGGCTATAGATCAATATACCTTTAGAATAATATGTTGCTATTTCTTTGCTATTAGGTATCTTAGCGATTACAGGAATTTTATTATTTATACAATATTTCTCAACATCTGTATTCCCTAAACCGTTTCGATTAATAACTACACCAAACTCTTTTTTTAATTCCAGCATAGTTTCCACGGCTAATTTAAGGTCATTCAAACCAAAAGGTGTGGGTTCTGTAACCAAAATAACATAATCGGCGTCTTTTGTTGCTTCAATTACCGGACAAGATGTTCCGGGAGGAGAATCATAAATTTTAATATGCTCATCTGAAAATTGATTATCAACATAATCAATAGTTTGGGCAATTAGTGGTACTGCTAATTCTTGCCCTATATCTAACATACTTTCAATAAAATCTAAATTATTTAATTTATAATGTTTTAATTCTCCCATCTTTACCGGTATCATAGGTAATGCATCTGTTGGGCATAGTTCAGAGCAAGCATAACAACTATGACAAAGTTCAGGAAAAACCAAAATAGTATTTCCTGCTTGAATAATTGAATTATAATTACAAACCTCTTGACAGATACCACATAATGTACACTGAGCCAGATTCCATTTCGGAATCATTTTAAATTTATCCTCTTTTTTTAGTAAATCTGCTTTAATAAATAATTTTGAATTAGGTTCTTCTACATCTAAATCCACTAATATAACTTTTTCTGTTTCAGCTATATAAGTTGCTAAATTTGTTGATATAGTAGTTTTTCCTGTACCTCCTTTTCCACTGGCTATTGCTACTTTCATTAATTTTAAAATTTATCCTTATCAGATTCTATTTTACAACAAAAAGAAACTTGTTTAAACATAAACAAATCACAAAAAACACATAAACTTTCGTTAACCCGAGCAAATACCTTAAATCCCAGAACCAATACTCTACTGCAAAGCCTAAGCTTGATAGACTACCGGCTGATGCACACCACGATAAAGGATACCCTAAAAAATATTCCGCCATTAGTCGAAGTAAACATTTACCGTAACTAATGCAACGCCCGCGTTGCTTTTTTCTATGCTACATCAATACTGATACACTTCTGCCAAAAGTCGGACAAGTTTTTGGCTTTTCGTTACGAATATAGTCTGTGAGTTTAAGGTAAAATACCGTATCAAATTACTAAATTAAACTATTTTACTTCTTTAGCAATTCTTCTCTAATCATTGTTTTTCCACATTTAGGGCATTTAAGCGTTGTACATTTAACTCCTTGCTGATGAGGAATTTTTTCGCCACATTTTGCACAAACGCAAAATCCTCCAACACCAAATCCGCCGCCACTATTACGACCTTTTCCACCGCCTTTACCTAGACCTTTTCCTGTATTTGAAGTATTCATAATTTTAAATTTTATTATTCAAACACAAAAGTAATGAACATATGTTCATTATACAAATGTTTTACGGCATTTATTTAGAATAAATCAAAATAAGATTGTGATAAATTTTTACTATAATCCCACAAACGTTTCATCACAAGCTTATCATAAGATATTGCCGAAGAACGCTTTTGATTATCATTTTCAAAGTAATAGCCACTTACAAATTGTTTCATTTTTACAAGATATAAAATACACGCTGCCCCCTCATCTGTTGAACTACCAAAAGGTCCCCAGCCTGCACGTAATAATTTTGTATTAATTACACCCGGATGTAAAGCATTTACAGCAATTTTATCTTTTTCCAAAACCTCAGCCAATTGATAAGTAAACAATATATTGCATAATTTTGACAAAGAATAAGCTGAATCGCCGGAATAAAATTTTTCACCGTTTAAGTTTTCAAAATCAATACTTGAAGCATGAACCATGGAACTTACATTAATAATTTTTGAATCTTCTCCCTTTTTTATCAAAGATAAAAGCTTTAATGTTAAAACAAAGGCTGATAAATAATTAACCATAAAAGTTTTTTCCAATCCGTTTTCAAGTATTATTTTCTTTTTTTCATAAATGCCGGCATTATTAATTAATACATCCAAACGCGTAAAATCTTTTACTATTTGATTTGAAAAATGCTCAATTTCATCAAAAGAGGATAAATCGGCATTGTAATAATGTATTTTAGAATTTTTTGTTTTTGAAATTAAGTCTTCTTTAACTGTTTTTCCTTTATCGGGATTTTTACCATGAATGATTAAATTTGCATCCAGTTTTGCCAATTCCAAGGCAGTTTGCAAGCCTATCCCGTCTGTTGCACCGGTAATTAATATCGTTTTATTTGATAACATAAAGTTTTTAGTATTAATAATTCAAAAATTTATATAGGCAAATTCTAAGAATAAAGAGGCTTTGTAAAACCACAAATTAGTAAACTTACTTAATATCACCAAATATACTGCTGTATCACGTAATAAGAAAGATTAAATATACTCAATAGTAATTACTTATAGACTACAAAAATATATAAGATTATTTTTATTTGAACATAAGTTCATTAACTTTGTCGCAAAAAGAAATTAAAAATGCCCAGACCAAAACGAAAACGAAAAATATTTAGTTTACCCTTGGCAGAAGGTTTTAAACCCTTTGGTGTTCCATTTAATGAAGCTGAGGCTGTCGAACTTCTATTTGAAGAATATGAAGCAATAAAACTTGCCGATTATCAACATCTGACACAAGAAGAAGCCGCAAAAAAGATGAATGTATCGCGTCCTACGTTTACACGGATTTATGAAAAAGCCCGTAATACAATTGCAGAAGCTATTGTTGAAGGCAAAATTTTGATTATTACGGGTGGGCATGTGGATATTGATGATGAATATACAAATCACCGGAAAGAAAAGTTAAAATATGAAATAGGTACCGGCGGCTTTTGTATTTGCTTAAAATGTGAGATTCGTTTGGAACATATTAAAGGAGAACCTTGCAGAGAACGCAAATGTCCTCAATGTGGTGAAAAAATGTATCGCGAAAATTCTTACTATCACATAAAAGCTAAAAAATAAATAAATAACAGAAATATTTTCATTTAATAACAATTTGAAATAATTTCGCATAAAAAATTTAATACTTTAAGAAAATGGATACAAAAAATTTAGGATTTAACACAAAACTCATACATGCGGGAGCTTATGATGAGCCTTTAGGAAGTGCAGTTGTGCCAATATACCAAACTTCTACTTTTAAATTTAAAAAAGCACAGCATGGTGCTGATTGTTTCTCAGGTAAAAGCGACGGTTATATATATACACGCATAGCTAACCCAACGATTAAAGCCTTGGAAGATAATATAGCTGCCTTAGAAAATGGTTTTGGAGGTATTGCAACCAGCTCTGGAATGGGTGCTGTTTCGGCAATTTACTTTTCTTTGCTTGAGCAAGGATCACATATAGTAAGTACGGCATCGGTTTATGGTCCTTCACGCGGGATTATGGAACAGGACTTCAGCCGTTTTGGGGTAGAATACAGTTATATAGATACGGCTAATTTAGAAAACATCAAAGCGGCAATTAAGTCAAATACTAAAGTATTGTTTTTGGAAACACCGGCAAACCCAACTATAGAATTGACCGATATAGAAGAAGCTGCTAAAATTGCTCATCAACATGGAATAATTGTAGTAGTGGACAATACTTTCTCCAGCCCTTACCTTCAAAAACCTTTAGATTTAGGTGCTGATGTAGTTTTTCATTCAATTACCAAATTTATTAACGGACACGCTGATGTGGTTGGCGGAATAATTGTTACCAAAACAGAAGAATTATACAAAAAAATTCGTCATGCAATGGTATATATGGGCAGCAACATGGATCCTCATCAAGCCTATTTAGTATCACGCGGAGTAAAAACATTGGCATTACGTGTAGAACGAGCACAAGAAAATGCAATGAAAGTTGCTGAATACTTGGAAAATCACCCTAAAGTAGCTTGGCTAAAATATCCGGGCTTAAAATCGCATCCACAACATGAATTGGCTAAAAAACAAATGAAAGGCTTTGGTTCAATGATAAGTTTTGGAGTAAAAGGAGGTTTAGATGCAGGACGTATTTTAATGGACAACGTTCATTTGGCTTTATTGGCAGTGTCATTGGGTGGTGTTGAAACTTTAATACAGCATCCGGCATCAATGACTCATGCTGCCGTAGCTCATGAAGCTAAAATAAAATAAGGAATTACCGATGATTTGGTTCGTTTTTCAGTTGGAATTGAAGATGTAGAAGATATTATAGCTGATTTAGACCAAGCACTGGCAAAAGTTTAGATAATAAAAAAGGGCGGTAACCACTCCGCCCTTCAACTTTTAACCTAATTATTAACCTAAAACCTATTATTATGAAAAAAATCTTCTTATCTTTTACACTGCAAAGATAGGTACAGAAACTGTTAAATTTATTTAAAAAAAGTTAAACTGTGTTAAAACTTACTATTTTAAACGATAATGCGCCCGGACGTATCTGCGGCTCTGAACATGGTTTATCCTATATTATTGAAGCAGATAAAACAATACTGTTTGATACAAGCCCCTCTGATATTTTTTTAAAAAATGCTCAAAAACTACATATCAACATTAATCGTATTGATACCCTTGTATTAAGTCCCGGG
>JAKIUH010000333.1 GCA_021647685.1 Bacteroidales bacterium | reverse complement strand
TATATAGATACCGGTGCCATGTACAGAGCTGTAACTTGGTGGGCAATAAATAATAATTTTATCCAAGATAAAAACATAGACATTGATGCCTTAAAATCATCTTTAAATACCATTGAAATTAAGTTTCAAAAAGATAAAACAGGCAAACAATTAACTTTTTTGAATGGCAAAAATATCGAAAAAGAGATTCGCAGCCTTGAAGTTTCAAACAGTGTAAGTTATATAAGTGAAATTGATTTTGTTCGCAAAAAACTGGTAGCTTTACAACAAGCAATGGGTAAAAACAAACGTATTGTCATGGACGGTAGGGATATAGGAACTGTGGTTTTTCCTGATGCCGATTTAAAAATTTACATGACCGCAGATGTCGAAGTACGCGCACAGCGCAGGTACAAAGAATTGACAGAAAAAGGAGAAAAAGTTAGTTTTGAGGAAATTAAAAAAAATATAGAACAGCGTGATTATATTGACCAAAACCGTGCAATCAGTCCTTTAAAAAAAGCAGATGATGCTATTATTTTGGATAACAGCAATCTTACGCGTCAAGAACAGTTTAAATGGATAATGGATTTGATTTATCAAAAATTCAGCAGATAAGAACAAAAAAACATGACAAAAATAGAAATAGATAATAATTCCGGATTTTGTTTTGGTGTAGAAGCTGCAATAAAAAAAGCAGAAGAAGAATTAAAAAAAGGCACAGACTTATACTGTCTCGGACAAATTGTGCACAATGACATGGAAGTAAAGCGCTTGGAAAATATGGGTATGAAAACCATAGATTACGAAACATACAAAAAAATAAAAAACGCAAATGTTCTGTTACGTGCCCACGGCGAAGCCCCCGAAACTTATGAAATAGCTAAAAAAAACGATATTCATTTAATTGATGCAACCTGCCCTATTGTTACAAAATTTCAACAACGAATAAAAAAAACCCATAACGAAGCACCTGAGCGACAAATTGTAATTTACGGACAAGAAAAACACCCTGAAATTATCGGGCTTTCCGGTCAAATTGGCTTTAAAGCAATAATTGTTGAAAATGAAAATGATTTACACAAAATTGACTTTAACAAACCGTTAAAACTTTTTTCGCAAACAACCAAATCGGCTCTAAAATACCAAATTGTTGCCGACAAAATCGAGAAAAAAGCAAATGCAAAAGCCGAAATAAGCAAAACACTTTGCAGGGCAGTTTCCGGCAGAGAGCCCGATTTAGAAATTTTTGCAAAAAAATACGATACCATTGTTTTTGTAAGCGGCAAAAACAGTTCAAACGGAAAAATGCTTTATAATGTATGTTTACAAAATAACCCTAAAAGCTATTTTATCACTTCCGTTGATGAATTAAAACCGGAATGGTTTAAAGATATTAATTCCATAGGAATTACCGGCGCAACTTCTACCCCTAAATGGTTGATGGAAAAAGTACAAAAAACGATATCCGCACTATTTAATAAATAAAGATGTTTTTTATCTTCTCCAAGATATTATCTTTTTTGTTTCATCCCTTAAGCTGGGTATTTATCCTTTTGATTTTTGCTTTTTTCATAAAGAAACAAAAAGTAAAAAAGAAATTACTTTATTCCGCCGTAATTGTATTATATATTTTTTCAAACAGCAGCCTCTTTCATCTGATTAATGCTGCATGGAGTATGCCGGCAATAGAACTATCGGATAATCAAAACTATAAATATGCAATAGTACCCGATGGAATGGCTAATTTTGATAATCAAGTAAAACGAATCCGCTTTTCAGCATCCGCAGACAGACTGTTTCAAGCTATTTATTTGTACAAAACTCAAAAAATTGAAAAATTAATCATCAGTGGCGGTTCCGGCGATATTTTACATCCTGACTTGTTAGAATCTGAAATTATTAAAGATTATTTAATTAAGATTGGTATCCCGCAAAAAGACATTTTAATTGAAAACAAATCGAAAAATACACATGAAAATGCTTTTTATACTGCTGAATTACTAAGAAATATTCATTTTACAGATACATGTGTACTGATAACATCAGCTATGCACATGCCACGGGCAAAAGCATGTTTCAAAAAGGAAGGAGTGAAAATTTTAAGTTATCCAAGTACACAGATATTAGAAAAAAACTTTTACTCACCGGCTAATTTGCTTTTGCCCCAAGCAGATGTTTTATCAAATTGGCAACAACTGTTTCATGAAATTGCCGGATATATTGTATATTGGCTGCGTGATTATATTTAATTAGCCAATTATGAAAACATTTTATTTCGCAGTTCTATCAATACTGTTCGTCTTCAGCTCGTTTGCACAAAATACGAATAGTAAAAAAGACAAACCCTACCTTATTGTCTTATCAATGGATGGTTTCAGGTGGGATTACCCTGATAAAGTACATACACCAAATTTAGATTCTATTGAAAAAAACGGAGTCCGTGGCAAAATGCAGCCTTCATTCCCAACAAAAACATTCCCCAATCATTATACTATGGCTACCGGTTTATATCCCGACAATCATGGAATTGTAGCCAATGAGTTTTGGGATGACAGTTTAAAACTGTTCTATCGAATACCCGATAGAAAATCGGTAAAAAATCCGGCATTTTATAAAGGAGAGCCTATTTGGGTAAGTGCTGAAAAACAAAAACTGACTGCGGCAACACTGTTCTGGGTAGGCAGCGAAACACCAATAAAAGGAATACAAGCTACTTATTGGAAAGATTATCAACACAATATGCCTTTTGAAGACCGGATTGATACCGTGATTTCATGGTTGCAATTACCCGAAAATAAACGTCCGCACCTGATTATGTGGTATCTGCACGAACCCGATGGTGTTGGGCATAAATTTGGACCCGAAAGCGAACAAACCTTTAAAAAGGTAGTTTATTTAGATAGTTTAATTGGTGTTTTCTTGCAAAAATTAAAAAATACAGAGATTGCCGACAAAGTTAATTTAATATTCACTTCCGATCACGGTATGTGCCCAATATCTACCAACAGGATTATATACTTGGAAGATATTTTAGATACAGCTGATGTAGCACTAATCACAGGAGCAAATCCTGTTTATAACATCAAAGTTAAGAAAGGAAAACTGGATAAAGTGTATCAATCGCTGCAAATTGAACACATTAAATGTTGGAAAAGCGGAGCATTACCCCCAAGATTGCATTACGGAAATAACCCGCGCGATTTGGATTTAGTTATTGTTGCCGATTCGTCATGGTCTATTGAACGGAAACACAAAAAATTTGTTGACTATAACGGAACACACGGTTATGATAATGCAAATAATGATATGTATGCTATTTTTTATGCAATAGGACCTGCATTTAAAAAAGGGTACAAGCAGAAACTTTTTATCAATACAGACCTATATTTGTTATTTGCAAAAATATTAAAACTTAATCCTGGAAAAACAGATGGAAACATAAACCACATAAAATCAATGTTAAATAATTGATTTTTATGTTATGCAAACATAGCCTGCTGTGAATAATCTATAAATTATTCGCAAAATTCGTGAAAACTATTACATTTGCATATTATTTATCATTTTAAATGCCTTAATAACAAATCAATATAATAAAATACTTAATTACAGCATATTACAACTAGCTTAAATATTTAATTTATGAAGCACAAAGACGTTTTTGATAAAATGGATGTGTCTAATTCTGATTTAGGAAAATATCAGAAAGTTGGACACGGTTATTATTTATTCCCTAAATTAGAAGGTGAAATTAATCCAATAATGAAATTCCGTGGCAGAGATGTTTTAACCTGGAGTTTAAACAACTACATTGGATTAGCCAATCACCCCGAAGTTAGAAAAGCAGATGCCGAAGCTGCAAAAGAATGGGGGCTCGCCTACCCAATGGGTGCCAGAATGATGAGTGGGCAAACCAAATATCATGAAGAGTTAGAACAAAAACTTGCTGATTTTGTTGGAAAAGAGCGTGGTTATCTTTTGAATTACGGCTATCAGGGAATTGTTTCAATTATTGATGCAACTTTAGGAAGAAACGATATTGCCGTTTATGATTCAGACTCACACGCATCAATACTTGACGGTCTTCGCCTACACATGGGAAAACGCTTTGTGTATAAGCACAATGACATGGACAGTCTTGAAAAAATGCTTAAAAAGGCAGAGCGCCAAGCTGCAATAAGAGGCGGAGGTGTATTGGTAATCACCGAAGGAGTTTTTGGTATGGAAGGCGATTTAGGAAACCTGAAAGCCATTACCGATTTAAAAGAAAAATATGATTTTCGTTTATTAGTAGATGATGCACATGGTTTTGGAACTATGGGTGCTACAGGCGCCGGAACCGGTGAACATTTTGGTGTTCAGGATAAAATTGATTTATACTTTGCAACTTTTGCTAAAGCAATGGCAGGAATTGGAGCTTTCATTGCAGGCGATACGCATATTATTAACTATCTACAATACAATATGCGCTCACAAATTTTTGCAAAATCATTACCAATGCCTATGGTTATCGGTTCTTTGAAACGCCTGGAATTACTTCAAAATCATCCTGAGTATCGTGAACAACTTTGGATCATTGTACGTGCTTTACAAAGCGGCTTAAAAGAAGCAGGATTTAATATTGGTAAAACAGAATCGCCGGTAACACCCGTGTTCTTTGAAGGAAGTATAGCACAAGGTACCAACGTATTGAAAGCTTTACGCGAAGAATACAATATTTTTACTTCTATTGTAGTATATCCGGTTGTACCCAGAGGCACAATAATGCTACGCATTATCCCAACGGCCTCACACACATTAGAGCATGTAGAACAAACCATTAAAGCATTTAAAGAAGTAGCTAAAAGATTAAAAGCCGGCGAATTTGACGGTACCGAAGTTACTATGGATAATGTGAGATAGAAAAATAATACTCAGCTAAACTTTAAAAAAGGCTGATGTTAGCATCAGCCTTTTTTGTTTTATTGTGCACCAAATTCTTTTTTTAAGTTAAAATATCCCGGATATTCTATAGGTATGCCCGCCACATTAATTGTCGGCTTAATTGCTAATTTCACCCTAGTGG
>JAKIUH010000332.1 GCA_021647685.1 Bacteroidales bacterium | reverse complement strand
AAGATTTAAAAATGAGCAAAATGCAAACAGAATTTAAGCATAAGTTGCAGCGGCTGAGACAATTGAGCAAGCAGACAAACGCTTTATCAACAAAACTTATCGGCGAAGAATTTGCCGACGAACACGGTTGGGATAATTCTTACGAACAGCTTAAAAATGAATTTGACAAAGTCAATGAAAAATTCAAAAATTATTTAAAAATACTTAAAACCGAACATAAACAAGAATTTTCCGATTTTATAAATCAACTTTTGACTGCGGTAAAAAAAGATATGAACAAAATGCAAGCCGCTGACAGAGAAAGTTTTGGATATGCAGTATCGGGCGTTAGCAAGAAAAAAGCGGATGTCGCGGATTACTGGGCTTATTATATTTTGTTGGACTATGCGGCAAAAAAACAAATGATTTAGAAAGATATTTAATTATTTAAAATTCATATACTAAAGAATATTTCGGTACATTTTGACTTGCCAACGTACTTGTACTTGGCAACGTCTTGATAATAAGTAATTTATAAAAAAAATAGCAGTTTTTCAAATACTTGAATATCAACCATATACAAAAAAATAACGAACTGTTGTTAAAAGTAAAATAGGAAAATATTACTGAGGACATTTTAAGTACCTTACAGTATTTGTGTAAAAAAACAATTAGTTATTAAAAAATGCTCATCAACTTAACCAATCATCCTTTACACAAGTGGGACAAAGCCCAGCAACGATTAGCCGAAGAAATTTTCGGCGAAATTGTGGATATACAATTTCCCAATATCTCGCCGGATGCTGACGAAAAGCACATTGAGCAACTTGCCGACAAATACTTGAACAAAATTCTTTCTTTTAAGCCCGATGCCGTCCATATTCAAGGCGAATTTACTTTCACCTTTCGTATGGTAAGTCTTCTTAAACAAAGAGGCATTAAGTGCATAGCATCTATAACAGAACGCTTAATGAATGAAAATCCCGACGGAAGCAGAACCTACCAATTTCGCTTTGTCCGGTTTCGTGAATATTCATAAGTATTAAACCATTAATCCATTAATCCAAAACCCAAAATAGTTGATAAAATTAATGTTTTACGCGGGCTTTTGGCATTAGATACCAAAGCTTATAATCGTGAAAAAACCACTTTGCCTTATATCTGTTGTGGCAATTTTAATCCGCCTTACCGGCGAATCGAAAATTTTGGTTCCATTAATCATTTTATTTTAGATATCGACCATATTAGCCAAAAGGAGAGTACTCTTGAATCGATGAAAGAAATGCTGAAAAGCGACCCGCATATTCTCTTAATGTTTGCATCGCCAAGCAACGATGGTTTAAAAATATTCTTCCGTTTATCCGAAAAATGTTACGATGCCGGTAAATACAGTCTGTTTTATAAAGCCTTTGTAAGAGCATTTGCCCGTAAATATAATTTAATGCAGGTAATTGATAAAAGCACATCAGATGTTACCCGTGCCTGTTTTATTAGTTATGATAAAGATGCCTATTTTAATGCTGCTGCAAAGCCTGTGGTCATAAAAGACTATATTAATTTTGAAAATCTTGCCGAAGTACGTGAAATAGAGACCAAAATTAAAGAAGAAGAAAAAATACAAAAGAAGCAACAGCCAAAAGAAAATCAAAAAAATACCATCACGCCGGATATTCTTGACGAAATAAAGAAAAAACTCAATCCCAATATACGCACGAAAAAAGAAAAAATTATATACGTACCCGATGAGGTAGAAGCACAGGTAGAGAATGTAAAACAATACATGCAGCAAAACAACATTAAAACCAAAGAAGTTAGAAACATACATTTTGGTAAAAAATTTGTTTTTGAGATAGAAGATAAGCGTTGGGCAGAAATTAATTTGTTTTACGGGAAAAAAGGCTATTCAGTGGTAATAACGGCAAAAAGTGGAAGTAATGCCGAATTAGCAGAAGTATGTCATAAACTTATGTGCGAAATTTTTTATTAATTCTGTAAAATAATTTTTACTACCTAAAAATAAAAGTCCGTGCAAATCTGTATAATTAGCGTAAAGAAAAAATCTTTTTACACAGTAAAAAAATCTGTGCAAATCTGTGTAATCTGTGGATAAAAAAATAATAATTTATAATCTCAGTTCAGGAGAACTGAGCTACTTTACGTAGTAAAAAAACCTGCGAACATCCGATTAATCTGCGGATAAAATTAAAACAACATCTGTGCAAATCCGATTAATCTGTGGATAAAAAAATAAAAATCTGTGTAAATCTGTGTAATCTGCGGATAAAAAAACAAAATCATCGTAAATCTGCTTAATCTGCGGATAGAAAAATAAAAATCTGTGCAAATCTGTGTAATCTGTGGATAAAATTAAAACAACATCTGTGCAAATCCGCTTAATCTACAGATAAAAAATAAAAAAGCCCTGCATTATTGCAAGGCTTTTCGTGAACTCGGAGGGATTCGAACCCCCAACCTCCTGATCCGTAGTCAGGTGCACTATCCAGTTATGCTACGAGTCCTTATCAAAACGGCTGCAAATGTATAAAAAATATTTATTCATCTCAAAAAAAAATGTAAATTTGTTAAAAATAATCTTGTAAATTTTAAAATTCATTGAGATGAAGAAAATAATCAAAATATCCGGAATTGTTATTGCTCTTTTTATTCTTGCACTTATAATTACTCCTTTGCTGTTTAAAGCTAAGATAAAAGAACTGATTTCTGAACAAGCCAATAATTATTTAAATGCCAAACTTGAATTTGCCGATTTAGATTTATCCTTAATTCGCAGTTTCCCGGATTTTAGTATCCGTATTGATAAACTTTCATTAAGTGGAGTAGGGGATTTTGAAAAAGACACTTTAGTAGCTTTTAATTATTTCCAAACCGATCTTAATTTAATGAGTTTAATGGGTGATGCCATTGAAATTAAAAGCATTGTTTTAGATAAACCCAAAGTGCTGGCAAAAGTGCTTAAAGACGGGCGGGTAAACTGGGATATTATGAAAGAGGACAGCACCGCTGTAGAAGAAACAAGTCCTGAAGATACTACTTCATCAAGTTTTAAATTAAGTTTAAAAAATTTTCAAATAAATGATGCAATTATTATATATGATGATGCTGAGGGCGATATTTATGCAGGAATTAAGGGGCTTGATTTTAAATTAAGCGGTGATATGACTGAAAGCCGTACTCTTTTGAAATTAAACAGCTCAATAAAATCATTTACTACTGCTTATGAAGGCATTACTTATTTAAAAAATGTAAAAATGAATTATTTGGCGGATATTGATGCCGATATGGATAAATTTATTTTTATTTTCAAAGAAAATAAATTCAGTTTGAATGAAATAAATATGGCATTTGACGGTAAAATTGAAATGCCTGCCGATGATATCGGAATTGATTTAAGCTTTTCAACGGGAAAAACAGCTTTTAAGCCGGTATTATCTTTAATTCCTGCGGTTTATATGACCGATTTTGAAGGCATAAAAACTTCCGGGCAATTTCAAATTGACGGATACGTAAAAGGAGTGTACAACGATAATAATTTACCCGCTTTTGCCATGAATTTATTGGTTGAAAACGGGCGTTTTGCCTATCCTGATTTACCCGAAGCTGTTGAAAATATTAATGTAGATATGCATCTGGAAAATAAAGGCGGTACCGGCGATGATAATATTGTAGATATTAAAAAAGCACACATTGAAATGGCAAAAAATCCTTTTGATGCTCAAATGAAAATCATAACAAGTGCCGACGATGTGGACATGAGCGGCAAAATTACGGGTAAAATTGATTTTGGAGGCATTAAAGATGTTGTTCCGCTTGAAGATATGACATTAAAAGGTATCATGAATGCCGATTTGGAATTTGCTGGTAAACTTTCATCGCTTGAAGCTGAAAAATACGATGAATTTAAAGCGGACGGTAGAGTTGATTTAATCGGATTTTCGTATGAAAGCAGTGATTTGCCCAATGCTTTTATAATTTCTGAGGCAATCATGAAATTTACACCCAATAATGTACGCTTGGAAAAAATGGACATGAAAACCGGAAATACCGACATGCAATTTGTCGGTTCAATTGATAATCTTTTAGCCTATGCTTTTGCAGATTCCACACTTGTAGGTCGTTTTAAATTTAGTTCAAATTACTTTGATGCTGGAGATTTTCTTACCGATGAGGAAAACCCTAACGAAGTTCCTACTGAAGAAACCGATACTTCTTCCATAACTGCCTTTGCCATACCGGGAAACATTGATTTTTTACTTAAATCAAATATAAAAAAGATTATCTATGATAATCTTAGCATAAGTAACTTAAAAGGCGATATTTTACTCAAAGACAGTAAAATGATTTTTAGAGGAGTGAAAATGAATATGCTCGAAGGCAGCGTAGCTATGGACGGTTATTATGACTCAAAAGATACCCTAAATCCAAAAATCGGCTACGATATGAAAGTGAAAAACTTAGATTTACCGGCTACTTTTGAAACTTTTAATACTGTTCAACGTTTAGCTCCTATTGCCAAAAAAGCACAAGGAGACTTTACTATGGATTTTGATTTTTCAACAAGTTTAGATTATTATTTAAACCCGGTGTATAAAACCATGAACGGAAAAGGACGTTTTCAATCAAAAAATATTGCTTTAAAAGATGTGAAAACGTTTAATATTCTAGCAAAACTCACTAAATGGGATAAATTGGAGAATCCTGCCCTAAAAGATGTAGATTTGAAATTTAGTATAGAAAATGGCAATATAAAAGTAGAACCCACCGATATAAAATTAGGAAAATCAAAAATGGAATTTGGAGGTACCCAAAGTTTGGAAGGTAATCTGAATTACGATTTAAAATTTGCCATTGCACGGAAAGATTTAGGTGAAGGAATCAATCAATTTGCGGATAATTTATTGGCTAAAACCGGGAAAAATATAGATTTAGGCGATGAAATAAAACTCAATGCTAATGAGTGGCGGGTTCTTTCTCTGATTGACGGAACCAGAACCGTTCGACAGGTAATAAATGAAAGTAGCTATGACGAATTTGCTGTTTACAAAATCTTTTTTTCAG
>JAKIUH010000331.1 GCA_021647685.1 Bacteroidales bacterium | reverse complement strand
TTAAAATAAGAATATTCCAAAAAACCTTCCCCTGACTCATTACAAATATCGGCAAATGCTTCATATACGTTAATATCTGTACCTTCGATATAAAAAACAGTAGATTGTCCTTCCAATTCAGGGCGTGTGGCGTGCATTATTACTTTATAGGGCGGTTCAATATCATTTATCCACAAATATCCATCAGTACCGTAACGTAAAACACGAAGATTCTCAAGTGTGATGTTCAAAATATTAATGGCAAGCATTTTTATATTTTCGTTTCCTGATTCTGATAATTTAATGCCATAGGTATCTTCAATTGCTTTTGCACTTCTTTTTTCATAGCTGAGTGCAATCATATCATAAGCAATATTAACAATATCTTTCAACTGGCTTTTAACTTTTTCGGTTTCTTCAATACGGTAGTTTTCGATATTCTCTAATGTACGTGAATAGAAACTTATTATCGAAAATGCAGCAATTGCCGCTACCGATAGAAGTACCGTAATACTTGTGTATAAAGGAAGTTTGGCTTTTATTTTCATAATAGCATGCCTGTTAAAACGTATTTTCTAATGCATATTTAATGCCGTTTATACAATTTTAAAACAAAAAAATGAAACACACAAGTAATTTTGTAAATAATACTTTGCTTTATTAAAATTTCTCTAAAAAAATATAGCTTTTTTGAAAGCGATAATAAGAAATTCAATTAATTATCATTAAATTAGCGACTGACACTTTTTACAGCCTAATCTATGAAAAACGTTCAGTTTATTTTTATATTAATTGTTACTTTCTTAATGAGTTGCCGGCAAAACAATACTATGCAAATAAACAGAGGAGTCATTTGGGAGCTGGCAAAAATGCGTAAAGCATATATTTCAAATATTGAATATAATTTAAGCTTTAATATCCCTAAGGAAAAAGAAAAAAAAATTAGAGGAGTACTTAATCTTAATTTTTCTTTGCTGAATAAGGATACGGATTTAATTCTTGATTTTAATGTTCCTAAGGAGAATCTTTTATCGGTTCATACCAATAATTAAACAAATAAATTTATTTTTGAGAACGGGCATATTATAATTCCTGAAAAATATTTGCAAAAAGGAAATAATGTACTCGAAATTAGTTTTATTTCGGATAATAATGCTTTAAATAGAAGTAAAGAATACCTTTATACTTTATTTGTTCCGGACAGAGCATCTACTGTTTTTCCTTGTTTTGACCAACCTGATTTAAAAGCTGTTTATACCCTTAATTTAAGTGTCCCTAAAACATGGATTGCTGTTTCTAACAGCTCACTTGCAAAAATTGACCGTTCTGCTAATAATAAAACATTGCGGTTTAACAAAACAGCTTTAATAAGTACTTACCATTTTGCTTTTGCTGCCGGAGAATTTCAAAAACTAAGCCGCACAAAAAATGGGAGAACCTTAAATTTTTATCATCGACAAACAAATAAAAAGAAAATAGCTCATAATATCGATGAAATTTTTGATTTGCACTTTAAGGCAATTGATTGGATGGAAGAATATACAGGAATTCCATATCCTTTTGAAAAACTTGATTTTGTAGCAATTCCTTCATTTCAATTTAGCGGAATGGAACATGTTGATGCAATTTTTTACCGTGAATCGCGTCTGTTTCTTTCCAAATCGGCAACTACCGAAGAAAAAATGCAACGAGCAATGGTAATATCTCACGAAACATCGCATATGTGGTTTGGCGATTTAGTTACCATGAAATGGTTTGACGATGTATGGTTGAAAGAAGTGTTTGCTAATTTTATTGCTGCTAAAATGGTAAAACCGTTTTTTCCAAATGTAAACCAAAATCTTTATTTTATTAATACTCATTTTCCAAGAGCATACATGATTGACCGCACTAAAGGAACACATCCGATAAAGCAAAAATTGGAAAACCTTTTGTATGCAGGAACACTTTACGGTAAAATTATTTACGATAAAGCTCCTATTATGATGGTGAAATTGGAAAGGTTAATGGGCAAAGACAGCCTACGGGAAGGTTTAAAGCAGTATTTAAATACATATAGGTTTGGAAATGCTGATTGGTCAGATTTAATTAAAATTTTAGATAAACGAACAGATATTGATTTACAAGATTGGAGCAGCGTTTGGGTGGAGCAAGCAGGAATGCCTCATATATCCAGTGACTATACTTTAGAAAATAACAAAATTATTTCTTTCTCTGTTTTTCAGGATGATTTATTAGGAAAAAATCGTATCTGGAAACAAAACCTTACACTTTTATATTCAAAAAACGGTGAAATGTATTATTATTACCTGTTTTTAGATAGTAACCGTTTTGATATTAAGCTGATTGAAGGCATGGATAATCCGGATTTTATTTTAATTAATGGTGATGGATATGGTTACGGTTATTTTGAATTAGACCCTGCAAGTCAAAAATATTTGCTTAAAAATGTTTGTAATATTAAATATTCCGATACCAGAGCATTTGCATATATGGCTCTTTATCAGGCAGTATTGAACTACAAGCTGTCGCCGGTAGATTTTTTTAAATCGATAATGTGTTCCTTAGATAAAGAAACTGAATATCAAAATATTCCACTTTTATTAAGCTTTTTACGAACTACATGGTGGTATTTTTTAACACAAAAGCAAAGAATTGATTTGGCAAATGAGATGGAAAGTATTTTGTTTCAATTAATTAAGCTTCATCAAGATAAAGGATTGAAATCGCTTTTGTATCAAACACTTTCTTCTTCATTTATAAGCAAGGAAACTACTCTGAGGTTTTATGATATATGGAAAAATAAAAAGGATGTGAATGGTTTAAAATTAAGCAGTGCAGATTATACAAAGTTAGCTTATGAGTTATTGGTGCGCAATCACCCAAACTCAATAGATATTGCAAATGAGCAATTAAGCCGTATCACAAATGAAGAACAAAAACTAAAATTGAAGTTTATATTGCCTGCTGTACTACCTGATGAGAAAAGTCGTGATAAATTTTTTAAAAGTTTGGAAAAACAAGAGAATCGGCAACATGAGATTTGGGTCAGAACTGCATTATACTATCTTAATCATCCGCTTTGGGCTGACAAATCAGTAAAATATCTTCGACCTTCGCTTGAAATGCTTAGCGAAATTCAGCGAACCGGTGATATATTTTTTCCGAAAAACTGGTTGGTTTATACAGTAGGCAGGTACAGTAGCACTGATGCCGCTAAAGTAGTACGAACATTTTTAAAAGAACATCCTGATTACAATAAAAATTTGAAAGCTAAAATTTTGCAATTTTCTGATTTATTGTTCAGAGCGGAAAAGATTAAAGAAAAATACAAGTAGTGCACTTTATCAACTAATCATTTGATTAAAAGATAATTTTTTATTATATTTATAAACAGTATGAATTGACAAAAAAGAATAATTATGAAACACTTAACTACTATAATATTATTGCTTGTTTTTGCAAACAGTCTATTATCACAAGCACAAACGGATACTTTGATTGACTGTGCAAAAGCCGCTAATAAAAAAGGGAAAATGGTATATTTGAAAAGCTTTCAAACAAAGTTTGATAATACTAAAACAAGTGAAAAATGGCCTTTAATGCTTAACTCAGGGGTTAAGTACCGTTTTTTCTTGTGCGAAAATGTTAAAGATAAGCCGGAAATGCTTGAATTATTATTACTTGATGAATCTCATCCCGAAAATAATCCTTACGGAAGTACCAAAAAGAAAGGCTCATTTTATTTTGAATGTAACAAAACCGGAACTTATTCGGTTCTGATAAGGTACAAAAATGAAGTACCAAAAAAGGAAGCTCTTAAAGCTACCGCAGTTTTATTTTTCGTAAAGAAACATAAATAGGCTTAAATCTGCAAGCTGTGTGAATTATACTAACTTAAGTTTCGCAGATTATAACTATTTGTAAATGAGTGAGAAAATAAGGAAGAGTAATGTTTGTTTTGTTTAATCAACTAATCAGTAGCACTTTATAGCGTAAATTCAAAATCAAACAAAATTCGATACAGTAAATATTCAAAAAACGCCACGAAGTGGCAGTTTAATATAGCCCAAGGCAACGCCTTGGGTTAGAACCAAGCCTGCTAATCGTCCTGAAAGGACAGTTTAATACCTAAATTGAGCGATTGCAAACTTTGACGTTTGCAAGTTACTGCTTACATCGGAAAACAAAACTTGCAGATATGCGGGTTAAACAACATTATTCTAAATATTCAATTTGTATTTTTAAACGGAAAGAATAACTTTGTGTTTTATTGAAAAAGGAATAATACAAACCAATTAAAAATCAACAAAATGAAAAAAATTTTATTTATCGCTGTGCTTGCAAGTTTCATTTGGTCTTGCAACACAAGTTCGCAAAAAGAAACCGGATTTACTATTGATGGAACGATTACAGGCTATCAAGACAGTGTAATTTTTTTAAAAAAACGTGATGCGGGAGAATGGAAAAATGTTGATTCAGCAAAAGTAGTTGATGGAAAGTTTCATTTAAGTGGGAAGGTTGACCAACCGGAAATTTACTATTTATTAAATGAAAAAATTCGTTTTACTTTACCGGTATTTGTTGATAATTCAAAAATTATGGTAAGTGGAAAAGTAGATGATTTGAACAATGTAAAAATTACGGGCTCAAAGGCACAAGATGCCATGAAGGCATACAATGATGAAGTAAAACCTTATAATGATAAAATTGAAGACCTTTACAAGCAATATATGGCTGCTCAAAAAGATGGAAACAAGGAATTATTAGAGCAAATAGATTCTTCGTATTATGCGATTAATGATGAAAAAATTGCTTTTACTAAAAATTATATCGGAACAAATAATAAATCTGTGGCAGTTCCCTACATATTATACAGGGAGCTTTCCTATTCTTTGGGAGTTGAAGAGTTGGACTCATTATTTAAATTAATTGATACTTCCCTTTCCGAATCACCTTATTATAAAATTTTAGACGAGCGGATTAAAACACTTTATAATGTGTCTATAGGCAAGAAAGCACCTGATTTTACTCTGAACGATACAACAGGAAATCCTGTTCCTTTATAACAGTTTCA
>JAKIUH010000330.1 GCA_021647685.1 Bacteroidales bacterium | reverse complement strand
TGTCATGGTATCTTTATAGTTTAGGTGCAGCAATTGCTTTGTCAACACTGCTGTTTGGAGAAGGTTCGGCCGATACAGGATGGACATTTTATGCGCCCTACAGTGTAAAAACCGGCACCAATGTTTCAACATCTGTATTTGCAGCATTTGTATTAGGGTTTTCGTCTATTTTAACAGGACTAAACTTCCTGACAACTATTCACAGGATGCGTGCTCCGGGCATGGGTTGGTTCGATATGCCATTATACCTATGGTCAACATATGCCACATCATGGATACAAATATTAGCGACACCAATTATTGGTATAACACTTCTTATGATTATTGCCGAAAGAGCATTAGGTGTAGGGCTTTTTGACCCCTCACTGGGTGGTGATCCTATATTATATCAGCATCTATTTTGGATTTATTCACATCCCGCTGTTTATATAATGATTTTACCGGCAATGGGTGTAGTTTCAGAAATTATACCCGTATTCTCACGGAGAAGAATGTTTGGATACAAAGCCATCGCTTTTTCAAGTTTAGCCATTGCTTTTGTAGGATATTTGGTATGGGGGCATCACATGTTTACATCGGGCATGAGCGGACCGGCACGTATAATTTTTTCAATACTTACCTTTTTAGTGGCTATTCCCAGCGCCATTAAAGTTTTCAACTGGCTGGCTACATTAAACAAAGGTTCAATTGACTTACAACCGCCACTTTTATATTCGCTAGGATTTATTTTTCTTTTCCTTATTGGAGGACTTACCGGCTTAGTAAACGGGGCATTGGCAACCAATACACATATCCATGATACTGCTTTTATTGTAGGACACTTTCACTATGTAATGTTTGGAGGAACAGGTTTTGGTTTCTTTGCTGCTATGCATTACTGGTTTCCAAAAATGTATGGACGAATGTACGATATAAAAAAGGCAAAAAGGGCATTTTGGGTAACTTTTATCGGATTTAACACCCTTTATTTCCCAATGTTTATTTTAGGATTAGAAGGAATGCCCAGAAGATACTATGACTATCTACCGGAATTCCAAGGATGGCAAGTAGTTTCAACTGTCGGTTCATGGATACTTGTAACCGGATTAATCATGATGTTTGCCAATATAATTCGTGGAGCTAGAAAAGGTAAACCGGCAGGCGATGATCCTTGGAAAGGCTATACAATGGAGTGGAAAACAAGTTCTCCTCCTCCTTTAGAAAACTTCCATCAACCACCGGTATTTAAAAAACCAACTTATGAAGACTAAATAATAAAAACTTAATTGCAGATAATTTTAAAATACAAATCCATGAACGAAACAATTACAGGTCATGCAGTGCACCGAGATGACGAAGCTTCAAAAATAGGAATGTGGCTGTTTCTCTTTACAGAACTTTTACTTTTTGGAGGTTTATTTCTTGTATATACAATTTATCGACATTTAAATTCTGCAGCTTTTGCCAATGCAGCAGGTGAATTAAGTGTTCTATTTGGTACGGTAAATACGGTAGTATTAATCACCAGTTCATTAACGGTTGCTTTATCCATTTCGGCAATTAAAAATAATAAGGCGAAAAGAGCAAAGATGCTCTTGTGGATCACACTATTATTTGCACTCATTTTTATGATTAATAAATATTTTGAATGGTCAGCAAAAATCCACCACGGATTATTTCCGGGAATGGAGCATTTTATGACACTACCGCCCGGTGAAGCATTATTTTTCCTGCTTTACTTTTTCATGACCGGACTACATGCATTACATATTATCGCCGGAAGCATTTTTATTGCCGTGGTAATTGCTCAGTTAAACAAAGGCAAAATCACCCAAGATGATTATGTTTTACAAGAAAATGCCGGTTTATATTGGCATCTGGTTGATATTATCTGGATTTATTTATTCCCTTTATTTTACTTAATTCACTAATAGTTATGGAAAATAATCATTCACATTCAATTTCTGATAAAACCTATATCTCAATATGGGTTAGTTTACTGATATTAACATTTTTGTCTGTTGAAGCATCATTTGTACATTTCAGGGCTTTTGCAGTCGGTGTCGCTTTGTTTATAGCCACTGCAAAGGCTTTTATTGTAGGCTATTATTTCATGCACCTTAAATTTGACAGTAAAATTATAGGGATTATGGTTTTAGTTACCGGCATTGTATTTTTAACCTTTATTATTCTAACATTTTTCGATTACGGCTTTCGTGAGCCAATTGTTTAAATAAAATAAAATTTACTTATGTTTTCTAATGCATCAAGTTTTGTAGAAGGAGTAGATATTGCTTTTTTTATTATAATAGGGATTTCCTTAGTTTTTTTAGTGGGTATAACTGCAGCAATGATTTACTTTGTAATAAAATACAATAAGAAAAGACACCCTAAAGCGGAGCCCACAAAAGATAATTTTCAATTGGAAATTTTTTGGACAGTAATTCCTACATTATTGGTTTTGGGAATGTTCTACTACGGCTGGGTGGGCTATCGACCAATGCGTATCATTCCTAATAATGCCATACCTATTAAAGTTACCGCTAAAATGTGGTCATGGTCTTTTGAATACGAAAATGGAAAATGGGATAGTTTATTGATTGTTCCCGTAAATAAACCTGTAAAATTAGAATTATTCTCACCGGATGTTCTTCACTCTTTGTATATTCCGGCTTTCAGAATAAAAGAGGATGTTGTGCCGGGTATTGCAAACGTAATGTGGTTTAAAGCCCAAAAAGAAGGTACTTATAACATATTATGTGCCGAATATTGCGGACAAAGACACTCTTACATGTTAAGTAAGGTAAAAGTGCTATCGCAAGACGATTATGAGAAATGGTACAATGCCAAAGATACACTTGCAGAAAAAATGATGCCGGGTGAAATAATTATGAAAAAACAAGCTTGCATAGCTTGTCACTCTACCGATGGATCAAGGCTGGTTGGTCCTTCTTTTAAAGGTTTATACGGATCAAAACGTATCGTATTGATGAATGGTGAAAAAAAAGAAATTATTGCGGATGATGAATACATAAAAAATTCCATACTTGACCCCAACAGTCAAGTTGTAGATGGTTTCCCGCAAGGTATCATGACCAATTACAGCGGACAAATATCTGAGGATGAAATTAAACAATTCATCGAATACATTAAAACATTAAAGGATGATTAAAATACTACTTGAACTAAATAAAGTAAAAATAGTCAGCGCTGTAACTTTAAGCACATTATTAGGCTATGTAATGGCATCAGGAGCTTTCTCTTTCAATGCATTATTGCCAGTTTTGGGAATATTCATTCTTGCCGGAGGATCTGCAATGCTCAATCAATATCAAGAAATTGAAATAGACCGGATTATGGAACGGACAAAAAATCGTCCGCTTCCTACCGGAAAAATAAATAAAAATTTAGTTCTATTTATTCTATTAGCTGAAATTATAACCGGTAGTGCTCTTTTATATTACAGTTCAGGTTTTTTGGCGATGCAGTTAGGCTTACTTGCGTTACTTTGGTACAATGGTATTTATACTAATTTAAAGAAAAAAACAGCTTTTGCGGTTATTCCGGGAGCATTTATTGGTGCAATACCTCCTGCTGTTGGTTGGGTTGCCGGCGGAGGACTGCTTTCTGACCCGACTATTATAGTTATCGGCTTTTTCTTTTTTATGTGGCAAATACCTCATTTTTGGCTGCTTGCACTTATGCACGGTAAAGAATACACAAAAGCAGGTTTACCTTCGGTTACAGAAATATACGATGTAAATCAATTAAAAAAAATCACATTTATCTGGACATTGGCAACGGCAATTTCAGCAATGTTTATTCCAATGTTCGGAATGGTAGATAGTACTTTACAAAAAATAATTATTACGGGTTTAAATATAAGTTTAATCATACTTTTTTTTAGTGCACTTCTCGCCAATTTAGGAGTAATACGAAACGACAATCCATTTTACGGAAATATCAATAGCTTTGCTGTTCCTTTTGCTGTAACGCTTATTCTTTTTCACGTTCGTTTGTCCGACCTTAAGAATGCAGGACTTCCGATGTTGGTTGCTTTTGGAATTGGTGCTGCTGGCTCTACTATTGGTAGCTTAACTGGCGGACTTATACTGAGTGCGGAGTTTAATTCCATTTTGCCAGCCGAAGGATGGAAAATTGTAGGACCTTATATTGGTACTTATATTGGTGGAAGTCTAAATTTCTTTTCCCTTTGGACTGGGTTAGGAATTGATAACCCAAACCTTTTTGCTGCCGCAAATGCTGTTGATAATTTAACCTTTTTTCCAATTTTTCTATTCTGGATAATAGCTCCAAACTATCTTTCAAAATATTTTAAGTCTGGTGATAAATGGCATCAAAAAGAGGTTGATGATCTTAACGGAAAAGAGGAAGCTGTTTCATTTATACCCTCACACATTATTGGATTAACCTTTTCAGCTTTTCTGATAATGTTTTTAAGCAAATGGATAAAAACGGAATTTATTTCAGCATGGATGCCAAATCTTCCTACAATTCTTATTATAACTACACTTGCATTATTTGCTGCTCAAATTAAATTTATTCAAAAACTACAGTGGTCTCAGCTTTTAGGAAACCTAGCATTTTATTTGTTTTTTGCATCTGTAGGTGCAATGATGGATATTCCAAAAGCAATTGAACTTGCCCCAATACTTTTTCTTTTTGTAATTATCGTAATTTTAATACAAATTAGTCTAGTACTCATTCTTGGAAAGCTGTTAAAGTTAGATATAAAAGTGCTTGCTGTTGCAGCAGTTGCCGCAAAGCTAGGTCCCTCTAGCGTTATCGCTTTAACTAATTCAAAAAATTGGAATAAACTTGCACTTCCTGGCATTGCCGCCGGACTTTTAGGATATGCAATTGGGAACTATATTGGATTTGCCGGAGCTTACTTCTTGAAATTTATTTTAGGTAGTTAATATTGAGTCCATTCCGAAATGTATTATCGTAGTTGATGGGCATGCCCATCAACTACAATAATTTATTTCAATAACACTAATTTTTTAGTATCCACAAAAATTGCCGAGCTATACGAAGCAACTACGGTAATCTGATAAAAATATATTCCACTTGTTAAACCACTTG
>JAKIUH010000329.1 GCA_021647685.1 Bacteroidales bacterium | reverse complement strand
CTAAGCTCTTCCAGATAAGTTTTTGGGTGTCAATATCTTCAATCTCTAGGGATTGTCCAAATTGCGTTGGTAGAGCTAAAGCTAGAGCACCATCAAGCACAAAATACTCTCCTGTGAGCAATAATATTCCGTTGCTGTAGCTTCGGCTACGCTCAGCTACCGATTTAATCTCTTTATATGTGTTGGTGGCTGAGCGTAGTCGAAGCTACTATACAAATTTATTTTGATTAATTTTTTAATCGTCAATTGCCAATCGTAATTCGTTCAATGCTTCAACAACTGCATTATGAGTTACTACATTAGTCTTGAAATGTTCAATTAATGCATTTTTCTCAGAAGTATTGGCATTATACTGATTTAGCATATTTATCAAATGCATTTTCATATGTCCTTGCTGTATTCCGGTTGTAGTAAGCGAATGTATGGCAGCAAAATTTTGTGCTAAACCAGCAACTGCTACAATTTTCATGAGTTCTTTTGCTGAAGGATTATTTAAGAGTTCTAACGATAATTTTGCTAAAGGATGTAATGCTGTAATGCCACCTATTGTTCCTAAAGATAATGGAATTTCAATCCAAAATTTAAAGATATCATTTTCAATAGTAGCATGTGTTAAGCTTGAGTATTTTCCATGGCGTGAAGCATAAGCATGTGCACCTGCTTCAACAGCTCTAAAATCGTTTCCTGTGGCCAACACAACTGCATCAATACCATTCATAATACCTTTGTTATGTGTTACAGCCCTATAAGGCTCAACTTCCGCAATCTTTACTGCTTGTAAAAATTTTTCAGCAAACACTTCAGGTAAAATATCTTTACCTTCATACAATTCTTTAACGTTGCAATTTACTTCAGCTCTAACCAAACATTCTGGAACATAATTGGTTAATATGCTCATTATAATGTCTATGCTTTTTTCTTCACTTGAAAAGGCTTCAAAATTCTTAGCTTCAGCTTTAAAAGTAGTTGCAAATTGTTCTAAACATGAATTTATAAAATTGGCGCCCATAGCATCCAAAGTTTCAAAAGTGGCATGCAATTGGTAATAGACAGAAATATCTTGTGTTTTATCTTTTAATTGAATATCCATAATGCCGCCACCACGACGCTCCATATATTAGGTAATGGATTTAGTGTCTTCAATAAGCTTGGGTTTAACAGACTTAAAATAGGCTTGAAGAGTCTTGATATTTCCGTGATACATAAAATGTACTTGCCCAATTTTTGTGGTTGAAATCACATTGGCACGAAAGCCTCCTTTATCTGCCCAAAATTTAGCAGCTTTTGAAGCGGCTGCAATTACCGAACTTTCTTCAATCACCATAGGTACATGATATATTTTATGATTGATGACAAAATTGGGAGCAATACTGTAAGGTAAATAAAAATTAGACAAGGTGTTTTCGCTAAATTCGTCAAAAAGCTGTTGCTTTTGAGCATCATTGTGCCAATAAGATTTTAGCTCGGCTTCTGCCGATTCTTTATCTTCAAATAAACTGATTAATTTATTTAGTTTTTCGTTTTTACTGAGTTTTGAAAAACCATTTATAATTTTTGACTTCATAAATTACTGATAATTTGCATTAAATTATTTAATTTTCAAATAAGCATACGCCATTTTTAAACCTTCAATTTGAGCTTCTACAAAATGGTAAAGTTTTTCATAATCTTGCATTGCGTACTTTAAAAATGCAGAAGCTTGCCCATAAACAGCCGGTAGTTTACTTTTACTAATAAAATAGTATCCATCTAAAAAGGTATTAACTCCACCGGATATAATAAGATTTTTCACCTTAATATCTTTTTCACTCACAAGTAATTTGTTGGTATTTTCTAACATTTCGTTTGCCGTATGTCCTGTATTCATAAGCGGTGAAATGGTATGCAAAAATTCATCATTACTACGTAAAAGCTCTAATTTAGAAAAATTAGTGCCTCCAAAAGCAGCAAATTCAATTGCTTCAAGCGGCAATTTTAGTAATCGTTTTAAACTTTCTATTCCCATTCCCTGCCCTACTTCTTTTACAATTAACTTAATTTTCGATTTTTCAATAAATTTTTCAATCGTTTTAATAGGTGCAATTTTAAGTTGATCGCCTTCGGGTTGAAAAAATTCCTGCATCGGATTTACATGAATTATTAAACCATCAGCACGTAATTTTTCAATCATTTGCTGTACTTTTTCAATTTCTCTCTGTTCCAATAATCGTTCTATTTGGCTGATTCCTAAATTAGCATACAAAGGGAATTCCTCACCGATTAAATCACGTACATTAAAATCTTCAAAACACTTATCATCCTCCAATAAACAACGACAGGAGCCTAACCCCATTCCCAAACCAAACGCTCCAGCAACTTTTGCCAAATTGCGGTTAATTTTTCCAGCTTTTCCCGTACCGCCCGTAATACTCGAAATCCAAATTGGAGCTTTCAGCTTTTTATCAAGAAAATTTACAGGACTTAAATTATTTGGATGCTCACTTAACAAGGGTTCATAATAAAATCGAGCATCCAGCTCGTTCTTATTTATTTGCGAACTAAAAGCCAAATTAATATGATCCTTTTTTCTTTCTTCCATTCAAACAAAATTTATTAAAAAAACATTCAAAGATAAACATGATAGCAAGAATGAACTATTTTTTTATAATTTAAACAAAACAAAGCATTTATTTCATTGGATTTCAATATATTTTTAAGAAAAATAAAATTTGTCATACATATAATATGATTATATTTATTCGACTATTTAATTTTTTATCTATATTTGGACGTTAAATTGACTGATTATGCGTGAAAGTTTAGAGGTTTTAGACACCATAAGATTGAATTTTAATCCGGAAGGCTTAATGTTGCTCAATATTTCTTTAGCTTTTATAATGTTTGGTGTAGCATTGGGCTTAAGAGTTGAAAATTTTAAAAGAGTAGTAAAAAATCCAAAATCAACAGTAGTTGGTGTAATGGCACAGTTTGTAATTATGCCTGCATTAACTTTTTTATTGATTTTATTAATACGCCCCAGTGCCAGTGTAGCCATGGGAATGATATTGGTAGCTGCCTGTCCGGGAGGAAATGTATCTAATTTTATCACTTCTTTGGCAAAAGGCAATGTTGAACTCTCTGTTAGTTTAACAGGTATTGCTGATTTATCAGCCATAGTAATGACCCCTTTCAATTTTGCACTTTGGGCAAGTTTATATAATCTTACTTCCAACAAGGTTATCCCAATACAAATTGACCTTTTTGAAATGTTTAAAACAATGTTGCTCTTATTGGCGTTGCCGGTTACTGCGGGTATGCTTTTTGCCTATTATTTTCCAAAGATTACAAAAAAAATATTTAACCCGATAAAAATAATATCCATACTTATCTTTTTTGGATACATAGCAGCAGCCTTAGGTTTAAACTTCGATCATTTCTTAAACTACATCTATTTAGTAGTTTGGATAGTACTCATACATAACACATTAGCTTTTGCAACAGGTTACTCTATGGCTCGAATTTTTAAACTTCCCCATAAAGATGTGCGCACATTAACCATTGAAACAGGCATACAAAATTCAGGACTTGGTTTGGTACTGATTTTTAATCCTAATCTTTTTGACGGACTTGGAGGAATGGCTTTTATTGCAGCATGGTGGGGGGTTTGGCATATTATTGCCGGGCTGACTCTTGGTTTTTTCTGGAAAGGAAAACAAGTAAGATCTTTGGCTTAATGAAACCCTTAGATAAAAAAACACATGATTTATAGTTTCTTTTTTATCTTAGCAAAATAATTAACTTATTTTTTTGTAATTTATGAATTTCAGTAAAATTGAAAAGTGGTCATGGGCCTACCAGTTACTCAGAGTCTTTGTAAAATTTGCTCATAATGTAGTTTTTTATAAAAAAGTTTGTATTACCGGCTTAGAAAATATACCGAAAGATAAACCTGTTTTTTTTGCACCAAATCACCAAAATGCTTTAATGGACGCATTGATTATACTTTTCGCTGTAAAAAAACAACCGGTTTTTGTAGCCCGTTCCGATATTTTCAAAAATCCATTGATTGCTAAAATACTCATATTCTTAAAAATATTACCTGCCTACCGCATAACAGACGGGAAAGAGAACTTAAAGAAAAACAATGAGCTATTTAAAACTTCTGTCCGTGTTTTAGAGAACAATACTTATTTAACTCTTTTTCCGGAAACTACACATATAGACAAAAGGCGACTTAGAGTTTTAAAAAAAGGTATTCAGCGAATTGTTTTTCAAACCGAAGAAGCCAATGATTTTCGTTTAGATATTCAAATTGTGCCTGTTGGAATTTATTATTCTAATTACTGGAATTTTCGCAGTACCATTCAAATAAATTTCGGCAAACCAATTCCCGTATCAAAATTCAAAGACTTATACAAAGAAAATCCGCAAAAGGCTATGCTTGCTTTACGTGATGAAATGAGCAAAGGAATTATTGATGTTATGATACATATCAAATCAGAAGAATATTATGATATGTATGAATTGTTACGCGATATGTATGATACACGTATGCTTGAAAGGATGCAACTTCCCTTTAATCAAAAAAATAAGTTTAAAGCCGATAAAAAACTAATTGATGCCTTAGACAAGGAATTAGAAAGCAATCCCGAAACAATTAAACAACTTAACGAAAAAGTTAGTGAATACGGTAAAAAACTGAAAAAATACAATATCAGAGATTGGATAATTCGAGAAAATGAAACTTGGGGAAAAGTATTATTAAAATAGTTGATTTTAATACTTTCATCACCGGTATTTATTTACGGAGCAATAAACAACATCATTCCTTATTTGATGCCTTATCCGATTACCAGCAAATTAAAAGACCGTCAATTTACCTCATCCATAACTTTTGTATTTGGAATGATATTTTTCCCACTGTTTTATGTTATTCAAACCTTAATTTTTCATCATTTTGTTCAGCCCGGATGGCTAAGTTGGGTTTATTTAATAAGTTTACCTTTAACGGGAATGCTTGCTTTTGGCATTCATCGTTTTTATGTAAAAGTACGTGCTCAATGGGTATATCTTTTAAATAAAAATAAAGATGAGTTTAAAAAAATTATTCGTTTGCGTGATGAAATCATTGCAACAATTGATGATAT
>JAKIUH010000328.1 GCA_021647685.1 Bacteroidales bacterium | reverse complement strand
TATATTGATTATGCCTATGCGAAAGCATATATGTATAATTTTAATTCTGATTTAAATGCTAAATATCAAATAATAAAAGACGGTAAAATTGATGAAACAGCATTGCCCTCAGAAAAAAGGTTGAGTGCAAAACAAATTGAGCAATTAATTGACTTAACCAACAAAAAAGTTGAAGGCTTAATTACCGGCTTAAGCAAATGTTTTAATCCGCATCATGCAATTGTTTTTTTCGATAATTCAGATAAACCCATAGCTTCTGTAATGTTTGATTTTAATTGCGAAGCCATTAGGGTACAACCAAAAAAAATATCAAAAAAACGCAGAAAAGAACTTTCAGAAAAAGAAATCAATAAATTATTAAATATTCTGAAAGAATACAGAAAAATAACAGACGAACTTAACTGTCCTGTATTTAATACGGTTGCCGAATATCAATATTACAAGAAAAATGAATTGGCGAAAAACATCAAAAATCTGGATTTAAAACAAAACGGGATTAAACAACTTAAACAAGATAAAAAAGAACGTTTTGATTTAAGCGGAATTTGTGAATTTAAAAATAAGATATACGTTGTTGCCGATAAAAACAAGAATAATTATCTCTATAAAATTGATACTACCACAAATTCTTTCGGAATTTATCCTGAAAAAACATTATGCCCTGACCGGAAAATTGATTTTGAAGGAATAGCTGTTTATAAGAATAAATTTTTTCTGATTAATGAATGGTTTGATAATGTATTAATGGTAACCGACAGTTGCAAACTTAAAGATATTAATATTGAATGGGAACGTGCGGGAATTGATAATAAAGATTGGGGCAATAAGGGTTTGGAAGGTATTGCTTTTGACGAAAAAAACGGTTTTTTGTACCTTGCCAAAGAACGTGAACCCCGTAGAATTTTTAAAATAGACCTAAAAACAGGCATTATTAGTGAACCTTTTAAAAAAGTATTGGCAAACCAAACCATAGGATACGATATATCAGATATGAAATTTGAAAACGGTTATTTATACATTCTTGAACGAAGTTCCGGGACAGTAATCAGAATTGATGTGAAAACAAACAAAACGATATCTTATTCATATCAACATATTGTGTATAAAAACGGTCAAAGAATTTTTAGCAACAAGTTTCCGCAATACGGTATGGCGGAAGCTTTATTGCTTACAAAAGATGAAATTTGGATTGGTTTGGACAATAACGGAGACCCTGTTTCAGAATATGGAAAATCATTGGGTTTACAAGAAGGAAATAGTACGGTTATTTTAATTTTTAAAAGACCGGATAATTTTTAACAAAAAAGAATAAAAGACAAAATATATGAACTTAAATGATTATTTAAAGCATTTTCAAGTATCAGAAGAAATCATTCGCCAAACGATGAAAGAAGCGTTATCAAAAGGCGGTGATTATTGCGATATTTATTTTCAACACAGCATAGCTGAATATATTGGTTTAGAAGATAATTCAGTAAACCGTGCCTACTCAAATATTGACAGAGGTGTTGGCATTCGTGTACTGAATGGAAACCAAACCGGCTATTCATTTTCAGAAATAATTACCGGCGAAGCAATGAAAAAAGCAGCAAAAACAGCTGCAAATATTGCTAAACACAATAAAGAGTTTAAAAGAGTAAGTTTTCAAGAACATTTTCCTGCAAATTACTACCCGATAAAACGCTCTTGGGAAACTGTTGGTGTGGACGAAAAAATTCCTTATTTACAACAAATTAACGAAAAAGCCTTTGCTTTAGATAAGAGAATTATTAAAGTAAATATTTCTTTTACCAATTCCACAACCTATATTCTTTTTACAAATTCCGAAGGACGAATCACCTACGATTATCAACCTATGGGACAAATATCAGTATCGTGTATTGCCGAACAAAACGGACAAAAAGAACAAAACAGTTTTAACTTATCAGGACGTTACGGAATAGAGTTTTTTACCCCCGAAAATATTGAACGTTTAGCACGTGAAGCCGTTGAAAGCACAGTAGCACTTTTTGAAGCGGGAAAACCCGAGCCGGGCGAAATGGAAGTAGTACTTTCGGCAGGAAGCTCCGGTATTTTATTGCATGAAGCCATTGGACACGGTATGGAAGCCGATTTTAACCGAAAAGAAATTTCAATTTTTGCCGATAAAATAGGTAAAAAGGTAGCTGAAGATTTTGTAACCATTGTTGACGATGGAACAAATCCGCAGGTAAGAGGCTCTATTAATATTGATGATGAAGGAAATGACACCGAAAAAACCGTATTGGTAGAAAACGGCATTATGAAATCATACCTACACGACCGCTTAAGTGCTCAACATTACAAAGTAAAATCCACCGGAAGCGGTCGGCGTGAGAGCTTCCGTTTTGCACCCTTGCCACGAATGCGTAACACCTATATGTTACCCGGACCGCATAAGCGAGAAGAAATTATCCGAAGTGTAAAAAAAGGAATTATTGCCGAAACTTTTACCAACGGACAAGTGATGATTGGCGGCGGCGATTTTACTTTTTACGTTAAATCAGGATATTTAATTGAAAACGGAAAAATCACCATGCCCATAAAAGACATCAACATAATTGGAAACGGACCGGAAGTTTTAAAAAATATTACTATGGTTGCCGATGATTTTAAAATGACCGAGGGCGGTTGGACCTGTGGAAAAGAAGGACAAGGCGTACCGGTATCAATGGGTTTACCTACGGTAAAAGTCTCTAAAATTAATGTAGGAGGAGTTTAGCAAAATTGTAAGCTTACCGCTTAAATACGAAACAACAGTATCAGACATCAAACTTTTTACAACGGACAAATCATGACAATACAAGAAAAAGAAGCATTAGCCCAATTTATTATAGACCAAGCAAAAAAACACGGAGCAGATGAAATTGCTTTAAGTTTGGCAAATGACCGTGGTGTTGAAATTCAGTTTCGCGATGGAGAAATTGAACAACTGCATGAAGCTCAACAAAGCGGATTGGCTATGCAAATTTATGTTAATCATAAATACTCCAGTCATTCAACCAATGATTTGGACAGAAAAAGCTTGGAACGGTTTATTGAACAAGCCGTCTTATCAACCAAATATCTGACACCGGACAAATATCGCTCTTTGCCCGACCCGAAACTGTATCCGAAAGATTTAAACCGCAATTTACAACTTTTTGATCGTAGTTTTGATAAAATTGAAACATCAAAACGTTTAGAAATGGTTCAGCAAGTATATGAAGCAGCAAAAAATCAAAGCGATAAAATTATATCGGTGGCGGCAGGTTATTCCGATGGAATAATGAATAGTTTGCGCGTGCACAGCAATGGTTTTTCAGGCATAAAAGAATCGACAATTTACACAATTGGAGCAGAAGTTACTGTGCGCGACGGGAATGCACGCCCCGAAGACTGGTACTACGTTCAAAGTAGATTTATTAATGATTTGCCTGATTTAAAACAAATTGGCATAAAAGCTGCACAAGGAGCACTTGGTAAAATTGGTCAGAAAAAAGTAAAATCAGGAGCTTATAGTATGTTGGTTGAAAACCGTGCTGCCGGACGCTTAATCAGTATGCTGCTTTCCCCTTTATCGGCAGCAGCAATACAACAAAAAAGCTCTTATTTGGAGGGTATGCTGAACCAACAAATTGCTTCTGAAAAACTCACCATAGTTGACGACCCGTTTATTCCTAAAGGTTTTTCTTCGCGACTGTACGATGGGCGGGGGATTGCCGCCAAAAAGCGAACAATAATTGAAAAAGGGATATTAAAAACTTATTATGTTGATGATTATTACGGCAGAAAATTGGGAATGGAAATTAACGGAGGCAGCAGCTCAAACTTAATTTTTGAAACCGGCGAAAAATCATTTGATGAAATGATAAAATCTTTGAATAAAGGCATTTGGATTACCGGTTTTAACGGTGGAAACTCAAATTCTACCACCGGTGATTTTTCGTTTGGAATTTCCGGCTTTTTAATTGAAAACGGTGAAGTAGTTCAACCGGTAAATGAAATGAATATATCGGGTAATGCTAAAGATTTATGGAAAAAACTCGCAGAATTAGGAAACGACTCCTATAAGTGGTCGAGCAGGCACGTACCTTCATTACTTTTTGAAGATATTGTTTTTAGCGGAATGTAGCTGTATCCATTAAATTTTGAACTTCGTTTTTTTTAAACCGGAAATGCTACCTAAGCACTCCGGTTTTATTTTTAATTCCTTCGTAATCAATCAAATCACATTTTAATTTACCTATTGGTAATTTTACACGGATTTTTACGGGAATATAGTTTTCATCGGCTGTTACCCATATTTGCAGCTGTTCTTCTTTGGTAAAAGTTCCTTTTAAAGTTGTAGCGGGTACAAAACGGTAGCATTTTATTTTTCCGAATTTTGTTTTAATGGTTTCGGTATTTTTAAATTTTACATCTAAATCATAAATCTTGTCATCAAAAAAAGCTTTCATAGGAATGATTTGATTCTTTTTTAAATCATTGCTAAACAAATATCTACGCGCATAATAAAAAGCCGATAATACATCTAAAATATCCTCAGGGACATCATGCTTGCCCGAGCTGATGGTTTGAACATAGTTACTGTCTTGAAAGAACCAATATTCATCGTAGAATGTATAATTATGTTCACGGATATTGCGAATTGCTTTTACCGGAATACCGGAATGAATTTCTACAAAACTTTCATAAACATCGCGTATGGTTACCATTGCACCAACAACACCAACCGTTTTGGCAATGGCTTTAATGTGATACAAATAACTATCGCCATTGGGAACAATATCAATGGTAAGCGAAGCTTCACCGCCTTTAATAATCCCGTATTGAACTTTATATTTCAATATTTCTCCGGCTTCGAAAGCGGTATTTACATAGGGAACTTCTTTTTTGCTTTGCGCCAAAAGATTAAATGAATATAAAATGACAAGAAAAGAAAAAATTGTAATTCCACCCTCAGAGAAAAGGTATAAACCCTAATAATATGAAATTTATATCTAAGGGATGATTATTTTCCAACATAAAGCTGTCTAGGTCTTGCTATTTTGGCTTTTTTATCTTTTTGAAATTCTATCCATTGCGTTATCCAACCTACTGTTCTTCCAATTACAAAAACTGGTGTAAA
>JAKIUH010000327.1 GCA_021647685.1 Bacteroidales bacterium | reverse complement strand
TAGCAGGCCGGTAATTGCAGCCGAACCGTACATAATATCCGGTGTCTTTTTTAAGATGTATTTACTAATCAAATATTCAAATACAACTGCCGATAAAACAGAGCTGATAATTACAATTAATGCTCCGATACCAAAAAAATACAAAGATACCAAAAGTGTAGGTATTAATGCAATCAGCACACCGTACATCAGCGATTTAATGGTATCTTTTCCGTAATTATGCGGAGATGGAGATACTGTTAATAATTTACTCATTTATTGCATGTTAGTTGTTAACAATTATTTTAATATCAACAAATTATTCATTTACGAATTATGCTTTACGCGTTCTTATTCTTTTTCCCACTTCAGTTTTTCCAAGTCTGATATAATCAAGCAATGGACGGTTTGACGGACAAATATAACTGCATGAACCACATTCAATACAATCCATTACCCTTTCATTTTCAGTACGCTCATAATTCTGTAATTCAGTAACAGTCATCAATAGATAGGGTTCTAAACCCATCGGGCATACCGATACACATTTTGCACAACGAATACAATCCTGAATTTTTCCTCTGCGCGATTCACCTTCCGGCAGGATTAATATACCTGAAGTACCTTTGGTAACCGGCGTGTCAAGAGTACTTAAAGCGTGCCCCATCATAGGTCCACCGCTTATTACTTTTCCGGTATCCGCAGGTAATCCGCCTGCTGCTTCAATTAATTCAGTAACCGGAGTTCCTATGCGCACCATAAAATTAGAAGGTTTTTTTACGGATTTCCCGGTTACGGTAACTACTCGTTCAAAAAGCGGTTTATTTTTTTGAACGGCTTCGTAAACCGCAAAGGCAGTTCCTACATTATGTACCACTGCTCCCACAGCAATGGGCAAACCTCCCGAAGGAACTTCACGTCCTGTAATTGCTTTTATTAGTTGTTTTTCACCACCTTGCGGGTATTTTACTTTTAATGCCTGAACACTAATTCCTTGATATTGCTTTGTCAAATTTGTTAGATGTTCTATGGCATCAGGTTTGTTATTTTCAATACCAATAACTGCTTGCGTAACCTTTAATGCTTTCATTAGAATTTGGGTTCCTACGAGCAGTTCATCCGCTTTTTCAAGCATTAATCGATGATCGGATGTTAAATACGGTTCACACTCTACGCCGTTAATAATAAGTATTTCGGCTTTCATGCCTCTGGGAACAGAAAGTTTGACCTGTGTTGGAAATGTAGCTCCGCCTAAACCGACAATCCCTGATTCGCCTACTTTTTTAATAATTTCTTCGCTACTTAAATTTATTTCTTTTTTTAATTCAGGTGTCCTGTCAATATCTTCAAACCATTCATCTCCTTCTACTTCAATAATAATTGATTGTTTTTTGTATCCGCTACTATCTACAACACTATCTATTTTTATAACCTTTCCCGAAACGGAAGAGTGGATATTTGCTGAAACAAAACCTGAGCTTTTTGCAATTAACTGTCCTGCTTTTACCAAATCATTCTTTTTCACAACAGGTGTAGCCGGCGCTCCAATATGCTGAGATATTGGAATACTAACCGTTTTAGGAAGTGCTAATTGCTCAATTGTCTGAATTGCTGACAACTTGTTTTCCGGCGGGTGAACTCCACCTTTTGAAAATGTTTTTAACATCAGCTATTTTGTTTTAGATTAATACTAAATTTTATTCAAAATTAAGATTTATTATTGTTCTGATTTTTTTTTGCGATATTTATTAAATCTGTATTTTCTTTAACTTCTACTTTAGTAGTTGGTTTTGTATTTACAGGTTTTTTCTTCCGTGGTGGAAAATTTATTTCATGGATTGCATCTGTAGGGCAAACAGCTACACATTTACGGCACAAAACACATTTATTGTAATCTATGTATGCCAAGAAATTTTTAATGGTAATGGCATCATAATTACATTCTTTAAAACATTTTGAGCAGCCTATACACGCAACACTGCAATATTTTTTTGCAACTCCGCCTTTATCTTCGTTTATGCAAGAAACAAAAATCCTACGGTCTTTTTTACCCTTATTTCTTAATTCAATAATATCTTTGGGACAAGCACGTACACAGTCACCACAGCCTGTACACTTATCTTGGATAACTACAGGTAAACCGGTTTTTTCGTCCATATACATGGCATCAAAGGTGCAAGCATCAACGCATTCGCCTAAACCCAAACAGCCGTATTGACAACCGGTATCGCCACTATACAAATTTGCTGCAATCGTGCAATTTGCTGCACCGTCATAATTGTTTGTTTTTGGACGATATTCAAACGAACCCGAACAGCGTATTACCGCAATTTGTGCCTGTTTTTCAACAGCTTCAATACCTATTATTTTGGCAACATCTTTCATGACATCGTTTCCTCCAACAGGGCAAAACAAATCATCCAAACTATCTGCTTTAACACAAGCCTCTGCAAAATTACGACAACCCGGATAGCCGCAACCACCACAGTTTGCACTCGGAAGAGCATCTTCAATTTGGTCAATTCTTGGATCTTCCTCAACGTAAAATTTTTTAGCTACAAAAAATAAAATTACAGCAGCAACAAGCCCAATGGCACCAACGGTAATTATCGTATAAATTATAATATCGTTCATAACTATTCAATTTAGCTTAAAAAGTAAATTCAGCATTTTTCACAAGCTCATTAGTATTAATTTTCCGTATTGAAAACGAAAAAACTTTTCTGATTTTTTTATTCATCAAATAAATAATGAGATAATAGGGAATAAGACTGGCCAGTGCTAATAATCCTGCAATAGCCTCGGTATATCCTAAAGTAGTAGTGCTTATTAAAACAATCATTAAAACCAAAAAAGGTAAAATATATCCTAAAAATAAAGCTTTAAATCCTAATGATTCTTTGAAATAAACCAATACTTGTTCACCAACATGGTATTTTTCAGTAAAACTTCTTACCTCAATTTCTTTTTCTTCCAATTCGGATGCAGAGCAGGTACCCTTTACTTCGCATGAAGCACAACTTGTATTCGTGATAATGCTAACCAGAATATGGTCATTATCAATCTTTTTTACAATTCCTTTATGTTCTATAATTTTTGTTTTATCCATTTTTTCTCGAATATGCAAATTTATATATGTTAAAAAAAAACTAAGCTGATTTATATCAGTTTTTGCAAATCCAAAGCTAATTTATACCGATTTTAAATAATAAGTTTGATTTATATAAAATACAGATTATAAATTATTTCGAATAAATTAATTCGTGCATTTTTATAGTTTGCAAAGACATATAATATACTTTTACCTTAAACTTACAACTATTTATTACAATGCCAATAATATGTCCAACTACCGGCGGATATGTATCATTCTTGGGAGTACTCGTTTTTCGATATTTACTATAACTAATACTGAGTTTGCTTATTTCAAACCTGCGCTAACACTATACTGACACCTCTGCCGGTAAGCAGACAAATCTTTGGCTTTTTGCTATGAACATAACTTCGGATTTATGGTTTTACAAAAGAATTGATAATTATTTAAGCCTTATAATGTATCGGACTTTGTAAAGTATTTTTAATTTTTCCAATATAATCTCAGACTTATCATTATCAATATGGTGATATAAATCAGTCAGATTTGATAAAGAAAGTGCCAAACCGGATTTATTTCCCAATTGCTCATTTATTTTTATACTCTCTTTGAAGTAGAAGATAGATCTATCTAACTTCATTCTGTATTTATATTCCACTGCCAGATTATTGTATGATATTGCCAGATTTTTCATATCCCCTATTTTTTTTCTTATCTCTATTGATTTGAACAGACGTTGTTCAGATAGTTCATAATTATCCCATAATCTACGGATAATATAGAGTAAATTGTAATATGTTGCGACAATACGTAAGACATCATATTCATTACTTAGCTCAAGAGATTGTATGCTATCTTTCAAAGATTCAATATACTCATTTGCACGGTGTTGATCACCCTGGAGTGAATAATTATAAGCCAATTCTATATTCGCCTCAACATATATCTGTGGTATTTTAGCCTCACTTATCAGTGATAATGCCATTTTTATTGAATCTGAGAAATATCCACGTAGTCGATTGATTCTGATCAAATATAGCCGGCAGAACTCATCTTGTTCATCTTTTGATTTAATTATATCTAATGCCTCATCATATTTACCATTATCAATTAGTTTAATAATTGAAGCATTATCAGAATTCATTATAAAACTATAAGTTAAAATGATTATTTAAAATAGTTGAATAAGTAAATGCAATTGCAAATTAAATAAAAATAAAACATCAAATCAAAATATCCTCGAATACTTTTCCAATTGCAATGCTGAACAGTTCCTGCTGATACTCTTTTATAACGATAATATTCTCCATGGAGGTGATCTCAGATAATTCTTCATTTAATTCATAATACATCCTGTTAATTCTTTTAATTGCCAGATTAGATCTGCCATATAATACATATGCAAAGAAATAATGCTCAAATTTCTTAACTGTAATGACATGACTATCCACATTCATTCTCTCGATATATCCAGTAATTTCCTTTGTTGTATTGTAGATGAAATTATTAATTGCATGATTAAATCGTAATAATACATTTTTATCAATTGTTTCATCAAATATCTTTGAGAATATCTCAACACCAGAATTATTTATCAACAACATCATTATAGGAAGCTCATCTACTTCTGTGATTATTTCTTTCTTATCAATAAATCTCTGCAATACACCTTTAAAATTAATTATTCGTAGTTTCTCATATACATGTGCATTTTGCATAGATGTCAGATTGTCCTCATGTTCAAGTACTCTATCCAGCTCCACATCAATAATACTGCTGAGTAGCTTCTCTCCATGATCAATTGCCTCTTTATTTATCTCCAATAGTAATTTCTTAGCATCCTCAACTTTGCCTATGAGAATTAAATATTGAGATTGCAATATTTTGGCTCGCAATAGATCTGCAATCTGGTTCTGTGAGAATGCATGATTGAGAAGTTTGTTTATCAAAGAATGTATCTGTTCTAGAATAGATTCATTATCCATTACTCGCATCTCCTCAATATACATCTCACACAGCAAGAATATCGAATTTGTGAAGTACTGTGGATGTATTATATC
>JAKIUH010000326.1 GCA_021647685.1 Bacteroidales bacterium | reverse complement strand
GCGCTTATAAAGTGGAACTGAAAACCGGTGAAAAAATAATATTTATAGATACACCAGGACACGAAGCATTTACAACTTTAAGGGCTAGAGGTTCTAAAGTTGCAGATATTGCAGTTTTAGTTGTAGCTGCAGATGACGGAGTTAGACCTCAAACAGTAGAAGCTATTAACCATGCTAAGGCAGCAGGGGTTCCTATTGTCTTTGCCATTAATAAAATTGACCGTCCAAATGCAAACCCCGATAAAATTAAGGAAGAATTAGCCAATATGAATTATTTGGTGGAAGAATGGGGCGGAAAATATCAATCAAAAGATATTTCGGCAAAGACCGGTGATAATGTGGATGATTTAATGGAAGAAGTATTTCTTGCCGCAGAATTACTGGAATTAAAAGCCAATCCGAATAAAAAGGCTGTCGGTACCATCATTGAAGCCTCCTTAGACAAAGGGCGCGGTTACTCAACTACTGTATTAATCAGTAACGGAACTTTAAAAGTAGGAGATGTTATTCTTGCCGGTTCACAATACGGTAAGGTAAAGGCTTTATTTAACGAAAGAAATCAAAAAATAGAGAAAATTGGTCCGGGTGAGCCGGGTGTTGTGCTTGGTTTAAACGGTGCACCGAATGCCGGCGATAAGTTAAATGTTATGGATTCGGATAAAGAAGCTCGTGAAATAGCTACTAAAAGGCAACAGTTGCAAAGAGAGCAAGATTTACGAACCAAAAAACACATTACATTGGATGAAATTGGTCGCCGTTTGGCTATTGGTAACTTCCAAGAATTTAACATTATTATTAAAGGAGATGTAGATGGTTCGGTAGAAGCACTTACCGACTCATTATTGAAGCTTTCATCTGATGAAATTCAAGTAAATGTTATTCATAAGGGTGTTGGTCAGATTGTTGAATCGGATATTATGTTGGCAATAGCATCTAATGCGGTTATCATTGGTTTTCAAGTACGTCCTTCTTTAAACGCACGGAAACTTGCAGAAAAAGAAGATATTGAAATTCGCCTATACTCTATTATATACGATGCAATTAACGAAGTTAAAGATGCTATTTCTGGTATGCTGACTCCTAAAACTAAGGAAAAAATTACTGCAAATGTTGAGGTGCTTGAAACCTTTAAAATAACTAAGGTTGGAACAGTTGCCGGATGTATTGTTCGTGAAGGGAAAATACATAGAAATGCGAATGTTCGAGTAATTCGCGATGGTATTGTGGTTTATACCGGAACATTAGGCTCACTGAAACGATTTAAAGAAGATGTTAAAGAAGTTGCCAAAGGCTTTGAATGCGGATTGAACATTGATAAATTTAATGATATTAAAGTAGGAGACATGGTTGAAGCCTATGAGGAAGTAGAAGTATAATTTAATATTTCAATAACAAAGAAGCCATTCTGACACAGAATGGCTTCTTTGTTGGTGACAAGTAGGGAGAGTTTAACGATTGCATATTTTTGTTTACACCCGTAGGTTTTCAGTTTTGAACAATAAACACTTGTGTTTTACAGTTATATTAGAAAACAAAATTTTAAATTATGAAGGTTTTATTGTTAAGTATTCTTCTGTCTTTATCTTTTACCTTGGTCAAATCTCAAAAAATTTATAAAGTAAATTATGAATCGCAAGCCGATATAAAAGTATATATTGTAAAATATGAATCGCAGGCTGATTTGAAAGTTTTCTATGTAAAATATGAGTCTCAGGCAACAAAGCCAGGACTATGGTTTCCCGTAAAGTATTCATCGCAAGCCGATAAAAATGTATATTTTGTGCAGTACGAGTCGCAAGCCGATTTAAAAATATATATTGTTAATTACGAGTCGCAAGCTGGTTGGAAAAACACATCTAAGCGGCATCTTCTTGACTTTTAGTAGCTTGTGGAAACAGTTCTCCGTAAAATTTTACAATTTTCAGCTCAACACCTTTATTTTTTATACTTTTCAGGTATTTCCGGTAATCCGTTGCCATTAGTGTCTTTAAAACTTTCAATGTACTCGATTAAAGCAATCCAAGTTTTTCCTTCCTGAATGCCTTTTTTTTGAGTATCGAAATCAATGATTTGTTTTGACATATCTGTAATCGGATTACCGTTTTTATCTTTTGGAACTATTTTAATTAATCCGTGACTGATTTTTTTAATTCTCCCGATAAATTGCAGCAGATATGAACTTGCAGCTATACTGTACAATTTTTTATTATCTTTTGAAATATCTAATTCTTTACCCTTAAAATATACTTTTTGGACTTTGTGAAGCATCATTTTATCTTTATCGGCATCAATACTCATTCCCGAAAAGTTAATGTAACTGTCATCGCCCGGATGCTGTGCCATGACAATTACCTCCATAAGTTTTTTTACTTCCTTGCCGCTAATGTAGATTTTTGAAAGTGCATAACCCGGCACATCATCTTTGCCCGAGCCTAAAGGCGAAATTCTAAAAATATCGGGTGCTGTAATCTGTCCGGGTAAAATTTCTTCACGGATGGTACCGGAAGCAACAATTGCCAAATCAACATTTTCCGAATGTTTATCTACATAATATTTAATGGCATCGGCAACAAATTGCCCCATTGTACCCACTGATTTATCTTTTAATGAATTTCTTTTAACTGTAAAATCAGTTTCGGCAACAGGTTTTTCATAAGTTAAACCTAATGGTTTAAAATATTTATCACTTACAATTTTTTTATAGTCATTGATTAAATCATTTATCTCATTATTTCCTGAAATTTTATCATCTACGGGAATTAGATGAAAATCAAAACTTTTTATTTTTTTGTTCTCAATATCCAATTCTAAACGTCCCATATTACGAACATAAGCACCGGTTTGAACAATTATTGTATTATTTACTCTGATTGCTTTTTCGGTTTTAACATGCGTATGTCCACTGATTATCACATCTAAATTTTTAACTTTTGCTGCTAATTTTAAATCTTCACCTTCGTATCCGCCTTTATTATCAGGATAAAACCCGCTGTGCGACAAACAGATGAGCAAGTCCACGTTTTGTTTGTTTTTTAATTCATCAGCCAATTTTTTAACTGTTTTTATTTGATTATCAAAACGTACCGGTTTTGCATTAGGAGCAACTTCATCAGCATCTTTTCCAACAATACCGATAATTCCAATTTTTAAACCATTTTTTTCAATAATTGAATATTTTACAATGGCTTTTTCATTAAATAATTTTTCCAAACCATCATCTGCAGAAGACTCTGAACTAAAAGTAAGATTGGAAGCCACTATTTGAGGAATCTCGCCTTTATCTCGGCTTGAATTAATAATTTTTGCTAATGCTGCGGGGCTAAAGTCAAATTCATGATTGCCAAGTGTAACAAAGTCATAGCCCATTTTTTTCATCAAACGTAACTGAAAACCTTCATTTTGTTCATCGGCATGAAAAATGGTACCCATTAAAAAATCACCGGCATCAACAATAAGTGTTGCATTCGGGTATTTTTGCTTTTCTTGATTAAAAAGGCTTGCTAAACGCGCAAAACCGCCTCTTGTATCATCATCGTTTACGCTCATGGGGGTATAAGCCAGTTCAGGACCAAAACCTGTAAGCTTGGAGTGCATGTCGTTTGTATGCAAAATCACTAATTTTTGTGCAAAAGTGCTTTGTGCAAAAAATAATACAATAATAAGTGTTTGGAAAAGCTGTTTCGTTTTCATAGTTAAGATTTTGTGGTGTCTTAAATTTATAAATATCGAATTAATTTGTTGGCAGTCATCAGATGAATTATTAAATTAAAGCGAACTAATTCAAAAGATAAGTAACTGTTTATTAGAAAATTCATCAGATGACTTGCGAATATTCTGAATGACCGGACAATATACAACAAACAATTAGGGCTCTATACCCAGCAATTGTTTATTCTTAACTGCCTCCAAACTGCATTAAATAGGCTTTAATAAAGGCGTTTAAATCGCCATCGAGTACTGCTTGCACATTGGATGTTTCGTGTCCGGTACGCAAATCTTTTACCATTTTATAAGGATGCATTACATAAGAGCGTATTTGCGAACCCCACTCGATTTTTTTCTTACTTCCTTCAATTTTAGCTTGTTCTTCGCGTTTTTTACGTAATTCTTCTTCGTAAAGATGCGATTTAAGAATACGCATTGCATTTTCTTTGTTTTTTAGTTGCGAACGGGTTTCGGTATTTTCAACCACCAAACCCGAAGGGATATGTCTTAAACGTACTCCGGTTTCTACTTTGTTTACATTTTGCCCGCCAGCTCCACCCGAACGATAGGTTTCCCACTTAATATCGGCAGGATTAATAACAATTTCTATGCTTTCATCTACAATAGGGGCAACATAAACCGATGCAAAGGTAGTGTGCCGCTTATTTGCCGAATCAAAAGGCGACAAACGAACCAAACGGTGAACTCCGTTTTCACTTTTCAACATACCGTAGGCAAATTCGCCTTCAAATTCAAGAGTAACTGTACTTACCCCCACAATTTCTCCGTCCAAACGGTAGCTTTCACGCACTTTATAGCCATTTTGTTCGCCCCAGCGGATGTACATACGCATAAGCATAGCTGTCCAATCCAAACTTTCTGTTCCGCCGGCACCGGAATTTATTTTTAGAACTGCTCCAAGTTTATCTTCTTCGTTGCGTAACATATTGCGGCTTTCTAAATCTTCTACAAGATTTAGACATTTCTCGTACTCATCGGTAAGCTCTTTTTCATCAGCATCGCCTTCTTGAACAAATTCATACAAAACCAATAAATCTTCAATGGCTTGTTCTACTTTTTTGTATGCATCTGTCCAAACTTTTATTGTTTGAATTTTTTTAAGCTGCTGTTCGGCTTTTTTGGGCTCATCCCAAAAATCAGGTGCATGTGTTTTTTCTTCTTCGTTTTGCAGTGTAATTAATTTGTCATCTATGTCAAAGATGCCTCCTCAACGCTTGCCCGCGTTTTTCAATATCTTTTATTTGGTCTTTTGAAATCATATTTTAAAAATTTATACACAAAAATAACAAATAATGTTGAAAGTTAAGATAAAAAAAGATATTGCACGCCAACAGACAATCTCTTTGAAAATATATCGAATGATTTTAGGCAGATTACATCATTTGCATACCACCGCCCAAACCACCGCCTCCCAT
>JAKIUH010000325.1 GCA_021647685.1 Bacteroidales bacterium | reverse complement strand
TTCAGTTTGAAGTATTTCTATACATCTGCACTTCACAAAATCCAAAATAGATGCACATCTGAGCTTTTCAGCAAGCCCTATGTAGGGCTTGCTGAAAAACGCTAAATGTACTATTAATCAATATTTTATGGTGTCTAAATGCAAGGTTTTCAAATACAATATCCGAAAAAGCATGCATTTATTATATACAAATCATAAAGTTTTTTGCTGCTCAGCTGCACACCTCTTTTGTATTTTGTTCTGTTTGATGTATTTTGTTATTGTTTTCTACTATTAAAAATAAAGGATAAGGTCTTTTTTGGCTATGAACAATACCTTATTTTAATAGTTTAAACCTTAGCAGGAAAAATTACTATTATAAATATTAAAAAACCTTATTACCTTATTGGGCAATTATTTACATGTTTCTCCCAGCTAAACGACATTGATACAGTAATTATAAAAATAAATCTTCTTCATTTACCCTAAAACATTAGTGTTAAAATTCTGTTAAAATATATTCAATAACTTCAATTTTTATAAAAAAAATATAAATTCGCTTGTTCTTTTCTGAAAATTATGCATTGTTAATGCAATAGATTAATTAACTGATAAACAAACATAAATACTTAAATCATGGACATTGTAGTAGATAATATTACTAAAATGTATGGTAGTCAAAAAGCAGTAGATAATTTATCTTTTACTGTTAAAACAGGTGAAATTCTCGGCTTTTTGGGTCCTAATGGAGCGGGAAAAACGACTACCATGAAAGCCATTACCGGATATTTAACGCCTAATAAGGGCGATATTAAAGTTGGGCGATATTCTGTTGCTAATAATGCCGAAGAAGCAAAAAAACAAATCGGTTATTTACCGGAACATAATCCGCTTTATACAGATATGCCTGTAATTGATTATCTGAAATTTATGGGCGAATTGCAAGAGGTTCCCAAAAACAAAATTAATCAAAGAGTTAAAGAAATAATTCAAACCGTAGGTTTGGATAAAGAAAAGCACAAAAAAATCAGTGAATTATCTAAGGGATACCGGCAGCGGGTAGGTTTGGCGCAAGCACTTATTCATGACCCCCAAGTACTTATTTTTGATGAGCCTACCACAGGGCTTGATCCTAATCAGATAATTGAAATACGTGAGTTGATAAAAAAAATCGGTAAAGAGAAAACCGTTATTTTAAGTTCACATATTTTGGCTGAGGTTGAAGCCACTTGCGACCGTGTTTTAATCATCAACGAAGGTAAAATTGTTGCCGATGGTACAGCAGAAGAGCTGCGTAAAAAAGCACAAGCTAATGAAGTGCTTAAAATTGGCATTGCCGGTGGAGATAAAAACATTGTTTTTGAAGCACTTAAACAATTATCAACAGTACAAACGGTAGATTTTGCTGAAAATAATTTATTTGAGATTGAAAGCAAAGTACAACAATCATCTGCAAAAGCTATATTTGAGCTTTGTGTACAAAAAGGTTGGTATCTGACTCAATTAATGCCCATAGAGAAAAACCTTGAAGATGTGTTTAGAGAATTAACTATGGAAAATTAATGCATTAATTTATCAGACAAGATATTTGAATATTTAGAAAAACAATCTAAAAAATATACTCATGAAGCAAATAATTATCATAACCAAAAAAGAGCTGAATTCTTATTTTGATTCGCTCATGGCATATATACTCATTGTTGTATTTCTTGGTTTTACCGGATTTTTTACTTGGCTTTACGGAAACAGTGATGTATTTTTTATCAATCAGGCAAGTTTAAAGCCTTTTTTTAGTATTGCCTATTGGTCATTGTTTATTTTTATTCCGGCACTTACCATGAAACAGATTGCCGAAGAAATAAAAACCGGTACTATTGAATTAATATTGAGCAAACCCATTAACGAATGGCAATGGGTAAGCGGTAAATTTTTGGCAACTTTTCTGCTCATTGTTATAACATTGGTATTAACCCTGCCGTGGTATATTACCATTGCCAATATTGGGCCTATTGACCACGGCAGTGTTTGGACCGGATATTTGGGTTTATTGTTAATGAGTGCTGCATACATAAGTATCGGAATATTTACCAGCAGCATTACTAATAATCAAATAATTGCTTTTTTGTTGGCATTGGTTATCGGTATATTTTTTCAAATCCTTTTCGGGATATTGGCTCATGCTTTTAGTGGTACAGTAGGTAATGTTTTGGCTTTTGCCGATATGAATACTCATTATCAGAATATCACACGTGGAGTGATTGATAGTAAGGATTTAATTTATTTTTTCACGATTATTATTATGGCGCTGGCAGCTTCTGAATTGTCTTTATTAAAAAGAAATCTGAATTAACTTTTAAATGTTCCTTGATACTTTAAAACATTTAGCGCCAGATTTGAAAATGCTTAGCAGTGTCTTAAAATCTTTAAATTTCATTGTATAAACCAAAACTTTAAATCATAAATTTAAGAAGTTATGATAAATAAGAAAAAATTAAATTACTATATATTGCTGCTACTCGGAATATTTATCTTGATAAATATTTTGGCGGCAAAATATTATTTCCGTTTGGATTTTACCGAAGATAAACGCTATACATTAAGTCAATCTACTTTAGATATTATTAAAAATCTGAATGAACCGGTTACTGTAACCGCTTATTTTTCGGAGAATTTACAACCCGAATTAGACCGTATGCGTCAAGATTTTCGGGATTTGCTGATTGAATACAATACACGCTCAAGCGGAATGGTAGTTTTTAAGTTTGTAAACCCAAACGAAGACCCGCAAGCCGAACAAAAAGCAGTTCAAGCAGGAGTGCAAACATTAATGATTGAAGCACGCGAGAAAGACCAAGCCACCACAAAAAAAGCTTTTATGGGTGCAACGGTTCAGTTTGGAGAGCAAACCGAAGTTATTCCTTTTATCCAGTCAGGAGCACAAATGGAGTACGAATTATCAAGTACTATTAAAAAGCTAACCGATACGGATAAAGCATTTATAGGTTTTATCACAGGACACGGAGAGCCTTCACTACAAGCAATGCTGCAAGTAGCGCAGCAGTTAAGTGTACTGTATATGCCCGAAGAAGTACAAATCAATGATAGTATTAATTTAGCGAAATATAAAACTTTGGTATGGATAAATCCACAAGATACCATTCCTGCCAAAGATTTTCAAAAAATTGACCAATATTTGGCACAAGGCGGTAATTTGTTTATTGCAATTAATCGTGTAGATGCCAATTTACAACAAGCTATGGGAACAGCTAAAAATACCGGATTGGAAAGCTGGTTAGCAAGCGAAGGAATTACGGTAAATCCAGATTTCGTTATTGATGCAAATTGCGGGGCAATAACTGTACAACAGCGTCAGGGGGTATTTATGATAAATCAGCAAGTTAATTTTCCGTATTTACCAATAATTGCAAATTTTACCGAGCATCCTGCAACAGCGGGTATTGATGCAATGATGCTGCAATTTGCAAGTTCGTTGAATTATTCAGGCGACAGCCTTTGGAATTACACACCTTTGGCTTTTACTTCGGATAAATCGGGTAAAGAAAATGCTCCCTTGTATTTTAATATTCAACGAAATTGGACAGAAAATGATTTTCCCGAGAGCAAAATACCCGTTGCCGCATTGTTTGAAAATGATAAATCAAAGCTTATTGTAATTACCGATGGTGAATTTGCCATTAACGGCAGCGGGCAAGAAGCACATCAAGTGCAAGACGGTAATGTGGCATTTGTTGTTAATTCAATAGACTATATGAGTGATGATACCGGTTTAATTCAACTTCGTTCTAAAAAACAAAAAATACGACTTTTAGAACAATTAGACGACAGTACAAAGCAGTTTTTGAAAATTCTGAACTTTATTTTGCCGATTGTATTAATTATTCTTTTCGGTATTTTTCGTTATCAAAAAAGAAAATTAATTAGAAACAAACGTAAAGGAGATTATTATGTATAAAAAATTCAGTATCAAAGCATTAAGTATTGTATTTTCCGTTTTATTGATTTTAGTTATTATTACGGAAATCGTTGACAAAATGCAAAGCACGAACACTTTGCGCGATGTATTGTTTACTGTAGATAAAACTCAAGTCAGTGCTTTAAAGATATATCCGCGTATGCTAAATGGCAAAGATATTTTGCTTGAAAAACAAACGGATAACTGGTTGGTAAAATACAATGGCAAAAGCTATAATGCCGATACCAATCAAATAAAAACTTTGATTAATACTTTTAGTGAATTAAAACCTTTGCGATATGCAGGTAAAGATAAAAAACAACAAGAAAAGTACGAATTAAACGACTCTTTGTGCAGTAAAGTAATTTTATTGGATAAAAAAGGAAAAGAATTGGCTGCAATACGCATTGGCAAATTCTCGTTTTTACAAAATAAACGTATGCCTCGACAAAACCCGTACATGCAACAACCACAAGGAACTATGATTAGTTATGTACGCTTGGAAAATGAAAATGATATTTTTGCAGTAGAAGGATTTTTAAGTTTATCAATCAATCAAGAACCGGATAATTTCAGAAACAGGAAATTATTATCAATAAATAAAGAAAAAATAAATAAAATTGAATTTACTTATCCGGCGGACAGCTCTTTTGTATTGCAGCAAAACGATAAAGAATGGAAAATTAATGAATCCATTGCAGATTCGGCATCCGTTGCATCTTATTTATATGCAATCAGTAATTTATCGGGAACAAACTTTGCTAAGCAAGAATTAAATAATGCTACGCATTATTTAAAAATTAAGACTACGGATAATAAAACTTATGAAATTAGTGCGCAAATGCTTGATACTTCAAGTGTTTTACTAACAAGTACACAAAATATAGGCTCTGTGTTTAAAGAAAAGCCGGATGATAATTTTACAAAAATCTTTAAATCAAAAAATTATTTTTTAAAATAATAAATGAAACAGAAAGACTCGGTGTGTCTGCAAGACACACCAAGTCTCCACACTTTAAATTTAGGATATTTATAAAATTTTCTGATTTAATCAGCTGAAAATTCCCGTAATAAATTCCGGTAAGTAGAAAAAACATTGGCTCGTGAAATAAAGCCGAGATAATGCCCTTTATCATCTAAAACAGCAATGTTAAATTTTCCGCTTTTTTGAATTTTATTAGCAACTGTTTCCATGCTGTCGCTGGTTT
>JAKIUH010000324.1 GCA_021647685.1 Bacteroidales bacterium | reverse complement strand
ATTGCCCCATAATCAATGTCTAATTTGAACAATTCTTCATGTTCCCACTGAGTTATTAGTGCACAAAACGCTCTAACAGGGCCTGCATGGGTAACAATAAGAATGTTTTTCATCTGTGTTTGCTTAATATCCAAAATAAAAGAATTTATCCTGTTTATTAATTGTACAAAAGATTCACCATTAGGACAAGGAGTATTCATGTAATCATCAAACCATTTTTTTGCATAAGATGTTTTAGAAATATCATTCCATAATTTCATCTCCCAATCTCCAAAATTCAATTCTTTTAAGCGTTTATCTACGATAAATTTTTGATTTCCGGTAATGGATTGTGTAAGCATCAAGCATCTTTTTAAGGGACTTGTATAAATTGCATCATATTTATATTTTGCCAATTTATTAATTATTTTTTTACTCTCTTCTTTAAAAGTAGAATCGGGTAAAACATCGGTTTGTCCATAACAAATACCGGTATTACATTCCGTTTTAGTATGTCGTATCAATATTAAGCGCATCTATAAATACGGTATTAGCATAACTAAATAAAGAGCTATTTCAGAAAATTGTTGCAATGCACCCAATACATCACCTGTATATCCCCCGATATGACGATGTATATAATGCCTTAAATATACTAAAACCAAAAACTCGACAAAAACAATTACAGCCAGTTGTAACAAACTCACAAAAAACAAAGGAGTAATTCCTATTAAAATTGCGATAATCAAAGTTTTTACAGATGTTTTTTGTCCTACAGGTTTCGATTTACTTTTATCCGGCTCTGCAACATATTTTGATGTAAAAATTAAAAAAACCGTATTCAATCGGCTAATCACATGAGCAGTTATAATTATAAAAGGTATTTTCCCGGGTGTAAAACTTCTAATCAATACAAATTTTGACATTAAAAGCATAACCAAAGCCACAGCACCGTAGGTACCAATCCGGCTGTCTTTCATAATTGTCAATATTTTTTCTTTTGTATATCCACCACCAAAACCATCACAAAAATCAGACAAAGCATCTTCATGAAAAGCTCCTGTGAGCAAAATTTGAACTATCAATGAGGCTAAAACCGAAATATTAATTGAAAAAATTGTATTTGAAAGCAGAAAAGTCAATGCACCTACACCACCAACAATATATCCGATTAAAGGAAAATACCGTGTTGCTTTATTCAGGTTTTCAGGGCTGTATCCGGTTTTTGCAGGTACAGGTATGCGCGTATAAAACATCACGGCAGTAAAAAATATTTTTAATTCCTTCGGCATGACTATTTACTTTTTGAAACACCGGCATCATCAAAACTTGCCATTTCGTTTAAAAAAAGAATGGCTGATTCGATTATCGGATAAGCAAGTACCGCACCCGTACCTTCACCAAGTCTGAGATTTAGATTAAGTAAAGCATCTGCACCCAAATATTCAAGCATTAATTTATGCGCTTTTTCATTGGATTGATGTGAAAAAATGCAATTATCCAATACTTCCGGCTTTATTTTATATGCAGCCAACAAAGCAGAAGTAGCTATAAACCCGTCAACGATAATAGTCATGGCATTTTCTTTTGCTTCCAGAATAGCCCCTGTCATCATAGCAATTTCAAAACCCCCAAAATATGTTAATATTTCTTCGGCTAAAACCGGATGATACTTTTCTGCAGCCTTTTTTAAAACAGCAATTTTTTTATTTATTTGTTCATTATCAAGCCCCGTACCGGCTCCAACACAATCTTCAATTGGGATATTTGCATATTTATGCAATAATAAAGATGCCGAAGAAGTATTGCCTATGCCCATTTCTCCAAAACTTATAATATTGGTTCCTTTCAGATATTCGTTTTGTACCAACTCCTTTCCTGTTTTCATAGCCTGATGACATTGTTCAATAGTCATGGCAGGAGCTTTTAAAATATTTCGTGTTCCATGAGCAATTTTACGATGTATAATTTCGGGATTATTTTCAAAATCATAATCAACACCGGCATCCACAACCTTTAAATCAATATTATGCTGCCTGCAAAAAACATTTATGGCAGCTCCTCCATTAAGAAAGTTAAATACCATCTGGGCAGTTACTTCTTTTGGGTACAAACTAACTCCCTCATCTGCCAAGCCGTGATCACCGGCAAAAACCAAATGAACCGGTCTCTTTAATTCAGGATTTAAGCTGTTTTGAATTAATGAGATTTTTAAAGCAATTTCTTCCAACTTTCCTAAAGCTCCTAGCGGCTTTGTTTTTTGATCAATCTTTTTTTGTATTTTTTGTATTAAGTTCATAAATGATTTTAAATTTTAAAATGATAGACTATAATATAAAATTATAATAATTTATTCGCTAAAATATAAAATTTAAACAATTTTATTAATCAATGTTAATAATCCCTTAAAAAAACACTACTCTTTTATCATTTTAATTTATACTTTTGCCCATTCTAATTTAAACCCAAAAATATGGGAACTTTTAAACACAAATACGGTGCAACATTTCCTGTTTCGGCAAATTTATACCGCAAAATACAAAAGGTTATTAAATCGGTTCGCGAACATCCCGATGGTGATGCACAACGAATGGCAGTAGTGGAAATTGTAAATGATTTAACTGCCGAAGGATTGGAATATTTCTTTCAATATTCTTTAAAAATAATAGGTATGAACATGATTGCCAGAAAAGCAATAAAAACAGGCATTGGAGCATCTAAAACAACGGTTAAAATGCTAAGTAAAAAATTCATTAAAACACTAAACGACAAACAATTATTGGCAACTGTCGATTTTATCGACGGGTTTGTGAGCAATTAAATAACTATTAAATGGTTAAATTGTTATATTGTTAAACCATTTAATGCATAAATTAATATTCAAGGCAAAATATGAAAGTATTAAAATTTGGAGGCACCTCAGTAGGTTCTGCCGATAAAATTAAAAATGTAGCCAAAATCATCAATGATGATGAAGAAAAGATTGTAGTTTTATCTGCTATGTCAGGCACCACAAACAAACTGGAAGAAATAGCTACGCTATTTCTTAACGGGAAAAAAGAAGAAGCAGTGGTTCAAATTGAATTACTGAAAAAAAATTATTATCAGGTAGTTAAAGAGCTTTTTAAAAGTGATGAATACCAAATTAAAGGACAAGAGTTAATAAAACAACATTTTGATAATCTTTTATCATTTACAAAAGATGTTTTTACACGATATGAAGAACGTGCTGTACTTGCACAGGGAGAACTTCTTTCAACCGCATTATTGCAGTTTTATCTCGAAGAACAAAAAATAAAATCGACAATTATTCCGGCGCTGAATTTTATGCGTATTGATAAAAGTTTAGAGCCGGATGAATATTATATTCGCGAAAACCTCAAACGCGAGCTGGCTCAATATCCCAACATTAAACTCTTTATTACCCAAGGCTACATTTGCAGGAATGCTTTTGGCGAAATTGATAATTTAAAACGTGGAGGAAGTGATTTTACTGCATCATTAATCGGTGCAGAGCTGGGCGCCGATGAAATTCAGATTTGGACAGATATTGACGGTTTTCACAACAACGACCCCCGTTTTGTTGAAAAAACATTTCCTATTCATGAGCTTTCTTTTGACGAAGCGGCAGAATTAGCATATTTTGGAGCTAAAATACTGCATCCTTCGAGTGTTTTGCCCGCAAAAAACAAAAATATTCCGGTAAGATTAAAAAACACTATGCAACCCGATGCTCCGGGCACATTAATAACTGAAAATGAAGTTGAAGAAGAAGGTGAAATAAAGGCAGTTGCGGCAAAAGATGGAATCACGGCAGTAAAAATTAAATCAGGGCGAATGCTTCTGGCTTACGGTTTTTTACGAAGAGTGTTTGAAGTGTTTGAACGCTACAAAACCCCCATTGATATGATTACCACATCGGAAATTGCTGTTTCGGTTACCATTGACAATCCACAATATTTACCCGAAATAAAAAAAGAACTCGAAAGCTATGCTTCGGTTGAAATTGACCGTAACCAAAGCATAATTTGTGTAGTCGGCAATTTGATTGCCGAAGGGAAAGGTATTGCTTTAAAAGTAATTAATGCTTTGGAAGACATTCCTTTACGCATGATATCATACGGTGGTAGCAAACACAATATTTCCGTATTGATTAATGCAGAAGACAAAATCAAAGCATTAAATGAATTAAACAACAAACTTTTTAAATTTGACTAAGTATGTTCAGCGAAAAAGAAATTCAAAAATTTAAAGAGCTGGAAACTCCATTCTTTTACTACAATATTGACCAATTAAAAAATACACTTGAAAAAATAAAAAAAGCATCAGATAAATTTGGTTTTGTAGTGCACTATGCAATGAAAGCCAATGCCAACGATAAACTTTTAAAAATTATAAAAGATTACGGCTTTGGAGCAGATTGCGTTAGCGGTAATGAAGTTACAAAAGCTGTTGAGATAGGTTTTCCTGCTCATAGAATTGCTTTTGCAGGCGTTGGTAAAACCGATAAAGAGATTAATACTTCATTAGATGCAGGTATTTTTGCTTTCAACTGCGAATCTTTACAAGAAATTGAAGTAATTAATGAACTTGCCGCTAAAAAAGGAAAAATTGCAGATATTGCCGTACGTATAAATCCAAACGTGAATGCACATACCCACCATTACATTACAACCGGTTTAGATGAAAATAAATTTGGCATCAATACTTGGCAATTAGACAGTCTTTTTGACTTATTGAAAAAAACCGAAAATATCAGACTTATCGGTATTCATTTCCATATTGGCTCACAAATTACCGATTTGAATGTATTCAAAAATTTATGCTTGCGCGTAAATGAAATTCAAGAAATTTTCATCAATAATCAAATCCTGGTAGAACATATCAATGTAGGAGGCGGCTTAGGTGTAGATTATGAACACCCTGACAATGAAAACTTTATCGATTTTGAAGCATTTTTTGGTTTATTTCATCGTTTTTTGGATTTAAAACACGGACAAGAATTACATTTTGAACTTGGACGTTCGATGGTAGCCAATGCAGGAAGCCTTATTTCACGGGTATTGTATGTTAAAAAAGCTGTAAAAACCAATTTTGCGATTTTAGATGCAGGAATGACTGAATTAATTCGTCCTGCTCTATATCAGGCATATCATAAAATTGAAAATTTAAGCGCTTCAACCGG
>JAKIUH010000323.1 GCA_021647685.1 Bacteroidales bacterium | reverse complement strand
GGGATTGCCTGTAGTAGCCCTGCCTGTGGGGACGCTACAGGCGAGAACTAATCACAGGCTAAGCATGTAGATGCCTCAATGTTAGCCGTTCTCGGACGGGGGTTCGATTCCCCCCGCCTCCACCAAAAGAAAAAAATTAAAACTTTGTTTCAAACAGTCTGTAAATATTTATCATAATATTTAGGAATTTTATAAAATTTAAATAAAATTTGAATCTATTGAATTTGATTAGAAACTTTAAATTGCATTTTTTATTTATTCCTTAGAACATATATAAACTTCTGCAGTCATTGACGAAATTGTAGTTGGAATTAATATATTTGCAGCTAATCCTATTAATATATCCATTCCAGTAAATTTTGTTTCTATTCTAATATCCTTTCCTGGAGGTATAATATCTTCTGTTGAATTATTAGAAATTGGAATAAGTCCCCATAATAAATAATAAGCTCTCTTTTCAGAAACCTTTTTACAGATATACTCTGGAGAATGGGGAACAAGTTTAGCATTTCCCTCAACCCTTATTGTTGAACAGCTACTCAAAAAAAGAAAAAATAAAAAAAAGGATAAAATAAATATTCTCATTATTTCTTCCTTTTCCTTCATTAAAATTAAAAATTATAAGAAGGAGCCTAAGCTCCTTTTTTTATTACTGTCTCATTAATTCTCTAAACCAGATATGTTTGTCTATTGCCTCTGGTCCTTGTCCTAAAATTCCCAACCAGCTTACAAAATCAGGAATCCAATCTAAGACTATATAAGACACAGTAAAAATTATGTATCCAATCCAAAATAACATCCACCATGTAGGAACTTCATCTGTTACATAGGTAATTTTATCTACAGCTTTTGTGTTATCTAAGTGACTAGCCATTATTTTGACCCTCCTTTTTCAGCTTGTTCTATTTTTTCGTGGAGCTCTAAAATATCATACTTTGGTGCTTCTACATCTTTAAAATCACCTTTAATTATTTTATCAGTTTTTGTATTATAAATATATCCTTGTAAAATAACATCATTATTATTTAATGATAAATTAAACAATTTAAATTTTTTGATTAGAATATAGCATCATAATTTAAACTATCCATGATAATTCTTTTTTTAGGCTCAAAATTTTTATTAAAAATACTCCGTTTTTTGTTAAATTCATCAAAGCTAAGGGAGGTTAAATCAGCGATACTATAAATTAAATCGTCGGTCATATATTTTCTGTTTGTATCAATCTTAATCGAACTATTGGTTTGAGTAAAAGTTTTTGAACGCCACAAAATAAAAGGAATGTCATACATATATTTACTTTTTACACCTTCGGCATGATAAGCCTTAATGCTTGTTTCAAACACATCTTCCCCATGATCTGATAAATACAATACATATGACTTGTTATGCTTGCTTCTTACCGTTTCAATTATTTGCCGTAAAATATAGTCGGTGTATAAAATTGAATTATCGTATTCATTAATGGTTTGATGAACCATAGTATTTTTAAATTTGCTTTGCGGTATATTATTGAATTTGTTGAAACTTTCAGGGTAGCGGTTTTTGTAGTCAACATGAGAACCCAATAATTGAATAAAAATATATTTTTTATCATCCGTTTCATTTAATACTTTTTTCAAAACCTTTAATACTTTTTCATCAAAAGTACTTTCCTTTCTATTGCTTCGTGTATTAACAAAAAAACGTTTACTACATGATTTGCTGAGTTTGGTAATTCCTGTTTCATAAATTCCTATCGGTTGTTGATTTGAAATCCAATAGGTTGTAAAACCTGCTTTATTAAGTAGTTGAAATATTGAACCGGAAAAACGTTTATTGGGATATTCATAATTACCTAAAGTAAGGGCTTCTTGTAAAGACAAAATAGTATTTGCATGTGGACTTATTACATCTTCATAAATTAGCAATTCTTTTTTAATTTCTGTGAGTAAAGGGTTAGTTAATCTATAATAACCGTATAAACTCATATGATTTCTGGTATTCGATTCTCCTATAACAAGCACGTAAATTATTTTCCCCGTATCATTATGCTTAACATTAGTAAATGTACCTCCTTTTTTATTATGTGCCAGTTTATCATACTTTCTTGTTTCATTATTATATTTTATGTAAGACTTAACAACTGTGTACGGAAGATTGAATTTTATAATATTAAAAAAATACATTAAGAGTAGTAAAATACCGGAAAAACTTATCATAAAGGCAGTTTTACGTACACCTGATTTAAATATATGATTTAAATTTATTGCAATAATTATCGGAATTATTATACATGCGGGAATAATAATGAGTAATATTAGTGTCCGCAAGTTTTGAGCATAATTAGCTAAATATTCAAAGGCTTCGTTGCTATTTGTTTCAAGAAAAATAAAAATTGTTGAACTGGAAATAACACTTTTGTAAAGATAATAGTAAGAAGTTTCAATAAAGGTTATGCTGGATAATAATAAATATAATAAAATAAGATACAACTTTTTATAAAATCTATTATTTATTAATGCTCCAATGCCAAGCATTATTATGGTAAATAACATATTTTCTAAAAAATCAGAAAAATACCAGTCGATTTTGTGAACTTTATTAAGAGCTAAGGATACAACAGAAGGGTAAAAAAACAGTAAATAGGCTAAATGTTGCTTTTTAATTTTATAAGTATTAATTTGATTTTTCAATGGTTTGTTTTTTTTAATTTTGATTTATTGGATTGGAACTATTTTTAATAAACTTTGTTTAGCTTAATTGATTGAGTCATCCTTTTTATGATGTTAATCATAATTTTGAATTTTACTGCTGATTGAGCTTATAAGACATTAATAATTAGATTATTATTGTAAAACTGTTAACTTTAAGTTAGGGCTTGCTGAAAAGCTCAGATGTGCATCTATTTTGGGTTTTGTGAAGTGCAGATGTGTATAAATACTTCAAACTGAACAAAATACAAAAGAGGTGTGCAGCTGAGCAGCAAAAAACATTATGATTTGTATATAATAAATACATGCTTTTTCGGACATTATATTTTAAAACCTTGCATTTCGACACAATAAAACAAACATAAAGTACTAATTAATAATACATTTAGCGTTTTCCAGCAAGTCCTAAGCTATTTTTTACAAGTTACTAACTGTGTTAGTAATTTCAAAACTTTTTATTGTTTATTTTGTATTTAAAGGAAAAAATTAAGGCTTATGTGTACTTATTTAATTATGGGTAAGTTCAGAATAACTACAGTGCCACTTTTTGTACCTTCAAGGTCAAGGTATTCAATTTTGGTATTACGCCCAAAAATTTGTTCTAATAATCGTATTCTTTTAAATCTTATTTCAGTTCCTTTTGATTGATTATTAAATACTTCATTGTTTTTTATCATTTCAATGGATTTTTTTCTGCCAATACCGTTATCTTGAATTTCAATACTTAAATACTTGTCTTTTTTACGGATACGAATAACAATTTTCCCCCTTTTATTCATAGGTTGAATCCCGTACCAAATTGCATTTTCAATAAATGGTTGAATTAAAAGACTGGGTACTTTTGTATTGAACTGATCAATTTCATCGTCGATGATAAATTCATAATCCAGTCCATGTTCCAAACGGCTTGCTTCAATTTCCATATACATCCTGCTTGCTTTAATCTCTTCGTAAATGGGGATGTATTCTCTTTTTGAATTTTCTATAATTATCCGCATTAAGCGCGAAAACTTAGAAAGATATTCACTGGCTTTAGCTTTATCGTTATTTAGAATCAGGTTGTTAATTCTGCCTAATGAATTAAACATGAAATGAGGGTTCATGTGGTTTACCAGTGCTTGTTTTATATAAATATTTAATTCACGCTGCATTTCATTTTTTTTGTTTATTTGATATGTTTTATATCTAAAAAACAAATAAATCAATATAAAGCCCGTAAAAATTAGAGAAAAAGTAAACCAATTGGTTTTCCAAAAAGGTTTTTCAATGATAAATGTGATTTTTTCCGATTGCTTATTCCAAACGTTATCCCTGTTTCGAGCACTTAATTCAAAAGTATATTTGCCCGGAGGTAAAAAAGAAAAACGTAATTCTTTTGATTTTGTTGAGGAACATATAGAATCAAGTCCTGACATCATATATCGGAACTCAAGTTCATCAGCATTATTAAATGAAACGGCTTCAAATTGTATTAAAATATTATTTTGATTATATTTTAGTTTATATTCTTTTTGTATTGGAACTTTTTTATTGTTAATAAAAATTCCTTTAAAATATATCGGTATTTTCAGTGTATCTTTTTTTAGTTGATTTATATTTAAGCGCATCAATCCTTTGTTTGACGAAATATATAAAAACGTATCTTTTGCGTAAATATGCCTAATTTCATTGGTAAGTAAGCCGTGTGCTTTGGTATAATTAAATATTTTAATAGTATGTTTTTTATCTACAAATATTCTGCTGAGTCCTTTTTTTGTTCCTGCCCATAAATATTTACCCGAAACACTTAAAGAGGTAATCGTATTTGAATTAAGCCCTTTTACTGTATTTATTTGAAATATTGTATCTTTATCAATAATTATAATCCCTCCACCCTTAGTACCTAAAGTAAGTTTGTTTTGATACTTTATAATGTCAAGCACTCTAATCGACAAAAGAGGGTTTTGATGCCCCATATACTCCAAATAGTTATTTTTAAATCGCCATAGCCCCTTTATGCTGCCTATCCATACTGAGTTACCATCATCAACATAAATAGCATTATTGCGTAAACTAAAGTTTTTATCTACTTTTGAATCAAAAAGAATTTTCCGGTCTTTTATATAATAAAAACCTAATCTGCCGGCTATCCAGTAACCTTCTTTTTGGTCAGCAGCTATATCTTTTGTAGAAAGTATGTTTGAATACTTGCTTGACTGTCGTTTGTTAATATACCTTTCTGACTGTCCGTTTTTTATTAAATACAATCCCTTCTGTGTACCTATTAGCAATCTTTTTTTCTTCTTGTCATATACTATTGCCGAAACTTCAATATCTTTATTTTCACTAATCTTTATGTGTTTTACTACGTTTTTTGACAGTACGCTAACATAATTTGCATGATAACCAATCCATAATGAGTCCTTTTGTGTATATACGGTATTCACATTATTACGGTACAGAAAATTACTTTTATCATAATAGCGGATACTTAAATCGGGCAGGTAATATACTCCATTGTGTAAAGTGGCAAACCAA
>JAKIUH010000322.1 GCA_021647685.1 Bacteroidales bacterium | reverse complement strand
GAGAAAAACTTAAACTAGCCCCTAAAGGTTTTCCTAAGGACTTTTTGGATATTGATTTATTAAAATACAAATCTTATGCAGTTTTACACCCGGTAAGCAATGAGTTTTGGATAGAAAAAAATGTTGTAGATGAAGTAATGAAGGTATATAAAACTCAAAATAACTTTAATAAGTTTTTAAATAGAGCAATTGAAAATATAGAGGAATAGCTTTTTATTTGCTTTAATCATCAAAAGAAAGCCGTGCGTATTTGAAATAATCAAATATACACGGCTTCAAACTAAACCCAAACCATAAAATTATAATTATTTAAATACATCACAGTTCTCAATAATTACATCTTCTCCCAGCATTTCAGAATCTTCATCCACACCGGAACGCAACACACCTTTTATTTTTACACTTTGTCCTTTTTGTAGGTTTTCTGCATTTTTATTGGTGTTCAACATAAAAGTACAACTTACTCCAACCGGTTGATTATCATCTTTTAAAATAATTACCCACTGATTTTTTTGGTCTTTTTCCTTTGAGAAAACTTTACCGGTTACGATAATAACTTTTGAATCGCCATCATCAGCCAAATATTTTGTATTCGCTGCAGCATTGTCTTTAAGATATTCTGCAACTAAATCACCCGAGCTTATTGTGGTAAAAACTTCGGTAGATTGAACATCTCTGTGTGGCATAAAGTAAAGGTATAAACCGTAACTGCCGCCAAGAATTGCAAAAACTGCAACTACAAGAATAATTTTTTTGAGCATGACTTAATTTTTAGCTTTGTAATTTAAATCAACAGTAACTTTTATAACATCAGCAACATTTTCCCTTTTGCTTGCTTTTGTGGGTTTTCCAATTCCAAAATCTGCAATAGTGATATTAAAAGTTGATTTTGCAATTATTTCACTTCCTTTTACTTCAATAGTACCTTTCTCTGTCATGTGTTTTGTATGTCCTTTCATTGTCATATCGCCCGAAACAGTTACATCATATACCCCTGATTTTGAAAAATCAACATCGTTTATATTATCAATTTTACCTTTAAACTTTGCTTTTGGATATTTTTTTGAATCCATAAAGTTTTCTTGATTAAAATGCTTTTGCATTAAAGCTTTTTCAAATTCAAAGCTCTGAATGGGGACTGAAAAGACCATGTTTCCGGTTTTAGTATCCAGTGTACTAACCATTTTGTAATTATTTGCCGTAATGTTTTCGGCTACAGTTTCCGAAAAAAATTGTGCATGACCTGTTTTGGTCATATAGTCTTGCGCTTTCATACCGGAAAGGGCTGAAAAGATCAAACTTACTGTTAAAAATAGATGTTTCATTTTTTTGATTTATTAAATTTGTACTAATTTAAGAGTAAAAGTACGGGGTATTTTATGTTTTTTTTGTCACGTAAAAGACATTAGGGCATTTTTTCCTTTAATAATTCTTCTATAATTGCTTCCAGTTCTTTACGGCTCAGCATGCCGTCTTTTTCAAACAGTACTTTTCCTTTACGATAAATTCTAAAAAAAGGAACACCGATTATCTTTTCCTGCTTTATTAATTTTTTACTTACATCCACATTTACTTTAAATACTTTTAATGCTGGATGATACTGCGTACGGATACTGTCAATGAGAGGCATCATTTTGCGGCATGGCCCGCACCATGTGGCATAAAAATCAACCAGAACCAAAGTATCGGAAGATATGCTTTGCTCAAACAGTTCAGGACTTACTTTGTCAGCCATTAATTTAGCAGAGGGTTCGCCTTCAATAACGGGCAGATTTTCTAAATTCCACTCTAAAATTCCGTGTTCTAAATTATATACTTTTGTATATCCGTTTTTTGCCAGATATTTTGCCGCTTTTTCACTACGGTATCCTGTAGTACAATAAAGGTATATTTCTTCATCTTTTGGCAACATCAGTAATTTCTTTTTAAAATCCAAAGCATAAAAATTCAAGTACTGTGAATTTGCAATGTGTTCATTGTCAAACTCCGATTTTGTTCGTACATCCAATATCATCCCTTTACCTGTTGTTGCCAGCCGGTAAAATTCTTGGGCATTAACTTGTTTAAATGATGTTTGCTGTGCGGTTGCCGTACTCCAAACAGCAATAAAAATTATTATTAATAACTTATTCATTATAATTTTTTATTGATTTAAAAATAAAAATTTCACTTTTTTGAACTATTACACACTGTTCGCAGTGCGAAATGTATGCAAATTCAAACTCTTGATTAATAATTAGTTTCACATTATTATCATGTTCAAATATTTTATCGCAGTGTAGATTTCCTTTGGCAGCATATCTCCTAATTCTGTATTCATTTTTTTTGAGATGTTTGGGTTTTGATATATGAAACCAAACTCCATAGCCTTCTCCTCCCAGCCATTTGCAGCCTTCCGGCAGATTCTCAGGATATTCCGGTGCCAATAAGGCACCATGTGTTAAATTTTTATTTTGTTTTAATATTTGCATTATTTCTAATTTGAAGGTATTTGACTACTATTTAATGTTTTATGCTCTTGCTGAATTGCTTTATTTTTTAGAATAATAGGAACTGCTTTTGCAGGAGGTAAAGTCCAGTGAGCAAAAAATGTAAAAATATTGGCAGTATGTTGTTTTACTCTATTATTTTCTACTTCGTAGAAAATATTATTTTTTGCTGATATTAAAACATTCCCCATAGGAGTTTGTGTTAAAGAAAGAGGAAGCATTGTTTGAAACTTTTTATAGATATTGCTTGTTCCTACTCTCAATACTCTTGATGTAAATCGAGAACAGTTAGTACCTTTATATGCAAACGGTCCGTATAAAATAGCCCCCTCTTTTTGTTGATTCTTTGCAAATGTATAGGCTTTATTAAAATAAATACCATAATAAAATGAAGCATACATTTTGCCATAACCGTGAAAATCTTCTCGTTTAGAAAGGTAAAGCAAGATTTGGTGCTGATTTAATAATCTATTATCAGCATCGAATTTAGCCTTAAGACTGATTTTTAAGTTTGGGTCTGTAATTTCATCTCTAACTCTACCAAATTTTGCCGGTGTATGATATCTGCCAAAATCAAAATATTTTAATTCTCCATTTATATGGTTAATCAGTACTATAGCAGAATGTCCTGCTTTGTAATATCCATTTTTATTAAAGCCCGATAATCTCATTAAAGGTTCGTACCAAGAACCTACTTGAATAGCCGGTGTTTCCGGCCATGCCAGCATTATTAATGTATCTTTATTCATAATTTTCTGAAATTAAACATTTTTCGGTATGGGCTTTGGGGGTATTTTCTGTAATTTTTTCTTGAATGCTGTCTCCCATAGCAATAAAATTGTTAAAAAATTCATTCAAATCTTTTTCTGAAACATCAGGATTTGAAATTACCAAACGAATAGAAACTTTATCTTTTAAATAACCATAATTGACCATACTGATTCCCTTACGCATCAAATTTTCGCGAATCATCAAGTTTAACTCATTGTCTTTTGAGCGGTCTTTACTTTTATATATAAAGTTTATATTCAAAGATTGTCTTTCGGCAAGTAATTGTAATTTATCATTGTTTTTTACAGTTTTTTCAGCATGAGCAGCTAATTCAAACATGCGGTTAATGCGTTTTTCATAGCCTAAATCGCCATAATATCGCCAAGCCAACCAAACTTTAAGTGCATCAACGCGTCTGCCGCACTGAACGGATTGTTTCCCCAGATTGTATTCCTCCAAGTCATTATCATGATAAATATAATCGGTATTCAAATCACTTAAGTTTTTCATTAAGCGATGTTTATCTTTTAATAAAAGTACCGAAGCAATAAGCGGTACATTCATTAATTTATGCGGATTCCAAGTAAATGAATCCGCATTTTCGAGTCCTTTAAATAAGAATTTATATTTTTTACTTAAAATGATACTACCGCCAAAAGAACCGTCCACATGCATCCATAGATGATAAAGTTTTGCTATATTCGCAATTTTATCCAAAGAATCAAATGCTCCTAATAATGTAGTTCCGGCTGTTGCTGCAATAAAAAACGGAGTTTCTCCCCTTTTGATACTGTTTTCTATGGCATTTTGCAAATCAGAAACTATCATTTTACCCGATGAATCTGATTTTATTTTATAAACATGCTTGCTTCCAATTCCTAAAATATTCGCTGCTGTATCAAAAGAATAGTGTGATTGGTCAGAAACAAATGCACTTAATAGAGGGGCGGATTGTAAACCTTTTTGTTTTACCAAAGGTAAAATTTTGTTTCGTGCACTCATCATTGCCAACATATTTGCATTACTGCCTCCGGTTGCAAAAGTGCCTCCTCCGTTTTTAAAACCGGCAATTTTACACATTTTATTTATTAATTCTTTTTCTATTAAAGTTGCTATGGGTGCCACTTCATAAGTGTACATTGATGTATTGGTTAATGCCGTAATTATTTCCCCGATAAAAGCAGGTAGGTTTTCACCGGAGTATAGTTGATTCAAAAACTGTTTATTATTGGTTTTAACACTGTATTTCAAATAGTTTTGAACATCAGTCAATAATGAATTGTCATCTCCGCCAGCCGGTAAAATTGAAAAATCCAGTTTTTCTCTTAGTCGTTCGGGTGTTTGAAAATTGATGAGTTCACCAATTTGTGAATCATAGTTTTTAATGTATTCAAAAATCTCATTTAAAAGATTGTCTTTATTCATAATGGCTGTTTATTTGTGATGATTGATAATTCTTTCGCATATTAACGGGACAACACTTATCTAAAAAATTTCTTCTTATAGTAAATTGTTTTTCATAAAGTGATTGGTCATAATTTGGACATTTCTCTTCCGAAACTATATTTTCTTTTGATAATAATAAAAACGCACCACCATTGGCTATATAAATTTTATTTTCATATAAATCATAATTACGTGCTTCGGCAGTTACTCCTTTTTCAGTTTTTTTACTATAATATATATGTAAGCTAATCGAAGGTCTAAAATTGGAATTTCCCATTTGATGTATTGCGGAATTATCTAAAATAGTGGTTTCACCTGCATTGAGTATTTGCTCTTCAATAAGTATTAATTCATTGTCTATTATATCAAAAACCGTATTCTGAACCGCTCCAAAGGAAAGTACCAATCCCCATTGTGCTTGTCCGTGATCATGAATAGAAGTATAATCACCGGTATTCCATGACATGGTAACTATTTCAAGTTTTTCTGATTCATAGATTATTTTT
>JAKIUH010000004.1 GCA_021647685.1 Bacteroidales bacterium | reverse complement strand
TATTAGATTTTGGAATGAAACTTTGTTTCGAAACAGCTCTACAAAGTGTGCAAAAAACAACTGCTTTGCCAACAATCTTTTATAATCTGATGTTCCTCTCACATCACTTATTGGTGTGATTTCGGATTGTAAAACTGCTTCTGCTTCGGTGATTGTATCTATTGAAATTTCTTTCCCCATTAAAAATTCACCTGTTTTATTGAGATATTTCGGAATCGCTGCAACTCCACCTAAGGAGATATGAGCCTCAGAAATAACATCATTTTCAATCGAAATTTTGATAGCAGAATTAACACTTGCAATATCTAAATGAGTCCGCTTGCTTACTTTTTCGAAATTGAAAAAAGTTTGATTATTCATTTTTGAAAAAGAATTTTTCATACTGCCCGCTCGCGGAAAAGTAATACCAAATTGTTCTTTCTTTTTGGCAACTGTGTCCATCCAAAAGGTAAGTCCCGCTATTAAAATTTTCTTTTGTACGGTTTTATCAGTAACACTCATTACTACATAAAGATTTTGATCATCGTTATAAACACTATACAGCATTCTCGCATCTTTACTATATTGCATTTCATCTATTCTTTTTGAGGTGGTATGGTTTAAATCACCGGTTTGTTCAATTCTGTTTACTGTGTAAACACTTTGTGTTTTGCATGAAAACAATGAAAAAAACAATACTGTTGTAATTACAACTGCTAATAGGGTTGTTACGTTTTTTTTATCCATAATTTTAATGATTTAGACTTTGAGCAAATGTAGGTGTTCATTTCTCAATCTTGTAAAATTTTCAACAAACTGAGGAAAAACTTCAACCAAAATTTAGCTTTTACAATATGTTTATACTTTATTGAGAAATATCGCATATTGGTTGAATTTATTTTTTTACAAGAAAAAAAGAGGGTATTTTTAGTTTTTATTTATAGCCTAAACTCTGTACTGATGAATATAAACCTTTTTCAAAAAAAGTGGTTTGTCCATTTAATTGTTTGGTTAAGTTATTATTTTATTTCTGTTTGGTTTTTTACTGACTTACTTGGATTTTCCACTGCATTAAAGCGCGCTTTGCTGTTAATTTTCTTTCATGCAGGTATTTTTTACCTTAATCTTTTTGTATTATTGCCTTATGTTTTAGAAAAAAAATGGAAAGTATTTTATTATTTGATTGTGATAAACTTAGTGGTGCTGGTAGTTTTTACTTTCAAAATAATTGATGATTTTTATTTTATCGATGCGGTTGGAAATCAGTTTTTTTTGAAAGGCATTGAAGACCTTCCTCTAAACTTAAAGCAGCAAGTATTGGATTGGAAACAAACGCATGATGTTAGTCCGGAACGCCGTTTTCTTGGGATGCGCTTTTTTGCCAACGGGGGCTCGGTAATTATAATTTTACTGATTAGTAGCTTGTATCGAAATCAAATTTTAAAAAGAAACAGGGATAAAGAAGCTATTTCATTAAAAAATCAGATGCTCGAAGCCGAATCGAAAATTTTAAAATGGCAGATTAACCCGCATTTTTTATTTAACACCTTGAATAATATTTATGCGCTTGTTCAAATGAAATCGCCTCGGGCACCAGATGCCATTCATCGCCTGTCAGAAATGTTACGTTATGTAATTTACGATTGCAACGAAGAATTTGTCAGTCTGAAACACGAAATTAGTTACATAAAAAGCTATATTGCACTTCAATTGTTAAAAGATGAGGAAATTTCTAATATCAGTTATGAATTTCCGAAAGTGGATAGTAATTTAAGAATTGCACCAATGTTGTTAATTTCGTTTATCGAAAACAGTTTCAAACATAGTAAAATTGAAGATTTAAAAAATGGTTGGATAGATTTAAAAATTAAACTTGAAGGAAAAACCTTTATTTTTGGCTTACGAAATAGCATTCCTGATGTTCCGCCAGCAAAAGATCGTCAGGGCGGTATCGGCTTGGATAATGTAAAACGAAGATTGGAACTGATTTATCCTAAAAAATATCAATTGGATATAAACAAGACGGAAAAGGAGTTTTCTGTTTATTTAGAGCTTGAACTTCATGAAGATTAATTGCCTAATTGTTGATGATGAGCAACTTGCACGCCAGTTGCTGGAAAGTTATGTGCTGAAAATTCCGCATATGGAATTGATAAAATCCTGCAAGAGTGCGGTGGAAGCAATTGAGTTTTTGCAAAAAGGAAACGTTGATTTGATGTTTCTGGATATTCAGATGCCCGATTTGAGTGGAATTGAATTTTTGCAAACCCTTAAAAATAAACCTTTGGTGATATTTACCACTGCATATAAAGAGTTTGCATTAGACGGTTATGAATTGGACGTGATTGATTATATGTTAAAACCGATTTCGTTTGAGCGCTTTTTGCAAGGAAGCAATAAGGCATTGGAACAGATTAAACTGATAAAGGCTGCTAAAAATAAAGAAACACCAAGCAAAGATTTCGTCAGTTTAAAATCGAACCATAAGGTTTACAAAGTAAAATATAATGATATTTACTATATTGAAGGATTAAAAGAGTATGTAACATTTTATACAAAAGACAAAAAAATTGTGGTATTGGAATCGTTAAAAAGATTGGAAAAAACTTTACCTCAAGAGCTATTTTTGCGTATTCACAAATCGTATGTTATTAATATACAAATAATTGATTCCATGTACGGTAATCAACTGGAAGTAAAAGGAAATTATCTTCCTATAGGGAAGATGTATCTGGACAAAGTAAAAAGAATCTTATTTCCTGATATATAAAAAATCAGGAAGTTATATTTTTCGATATTTTTTAAATCATTTAAACAACTCCCGAGAACGAATCCACAAACTGAACTTTGATATCAGGGAAAGAATCAACAATCTCCCATTTTCCGCAACTGTCTGCAAAACTATCTACTTTCCGTACAATTTAATTCCATTAAATTCGCAATTACTTATCATAATTTTAGTTTTAAGTGGCTAAATTCTAATCAATACAGTAAATTTTATAAGCATAAATCCGCAAACGATATTCTACTGCAAAACCAAAAACTTATCCCTTACATTTAAGCAGGGGATATTTACAGCAATATACAGTTAATATTTGACAATCTAAACACAATTAGTGTCATGTCAAGTATGTTGTGTCGTATAAGTTGAAGTTATTTTTGTGTAGAACAAGGCAAAATTTTTTAGCATAGCAGTAGTTAAGGTTAAAATTTTTAACAAAGTTCTACGCAAAAAGAACGAAACTTGATATGACTGAAACATGCTTGACTTGACACTAGCAACAAAAAACAATTAAGTAATTGGAATTAAGTTTTTATATCAAATATTAAATCGCAAAGGCTATCATTAAAGCAATTATCACACTTATTTTTATCAAAATATTCAATGCCGGAGCCGATGCATTACGATATACATCACCTACTTTGGCACCTTGCACAGCTGTTTGATATACATCTGAATACTTATCGTATTTTTCTCCTTTATAAATAACACCTGCTGCTATTTCGTTTTTTGTACTGTTCCATAATGCCGCTGAATTAGCTTGTGTAAATGCCAGAATAAAAGACATGGGAATAATACCGGTTAAAAGCCCTGTTAATGCCTGTACACCACCCAAATATCCTGTAAATACAGGTATTGCTATAGCCAAAACAATTGGAATAATTAATGCTCGTATCGAAGAATAAGTGGATTTTATCACTAAATCATCGTATTGAGCTTTTCCTTCTGCTGCATTAACAATATCTTGCTCGCCTTGTGTAGGTACATCCGGGTCGCCAAAATATTTTCTATAAATATCCAAAGCTGCTTTTAACTCAGGAATTTCTTCAAATTGTCGTTTTACTTCATCAACAGTTTTTTCTGCCACAGAATTAACCGCATCGATAACAACCGAAGAGAACAAAAAGGGGATTAAAGCACCCAGCATCATAAACGAAATTGTCCAAGGGCTGTCTAATTCTATATTGGAAACACCTCCTTTTTGTAGGAATATGCTCAATAAAGAAATTCCTGCGAAAGCTGCTGCCGCAATGCTTAAACCTTTAACATAAACTTCTTTTTTTTCGGCAAAAGAAGCTAACTCTTCAGTATTCTGTATGGTTTCATCATTCATTAAGGTCATTTTTGCCAAAGTATCGGCATTTTTTGCAAGAGGTTTTGAGCTGTTAATTGCCAAAACAATACCTGCATTCATTAAAAACCCGATGGCAGTCATAGCTACACCGAAAAAATCGGCAAAATAATATGCCCCGCTAATGCTTGTCAAAATAATTAAAACCGGTACTGCCGTAGCTAAGAATCCTTTACTCGTTCCACTCAAAATATTTGATGAGAAACCTTTAAAAGTATTTTCAATCAGTTTATTTACCGGTTTGCCGTTAAGCGTAAAATAATCGGTAGAAAAATTAATTAAAACACCTGCAATCATTCCGATAAAAAGTGTCCAAAATACACCTAAATATTTATATTTAGTGGTAACAATTAATCCGTTAAGGGTTTCGCTGTATTCCCATTGGGCTGGAAGCATATATTTTACTATAAAAAACGAAGCCAAAGCCGCTACTGAAATCGCAAAATAATGAGCAAAACGGTAACCTGTCCAAAAAGAAGTAGTGTTTATTGATTTTACAAAAAAACTTGCCGTTATGGAGCTTAAAATACCTACACCGGCAATAGCAAGCGGCAATAATACCGGTCCAAAAGAAAAATACGACATAATTGCATCAGTATTAACAAAAGACACGCCCAATAACATTGCCGAAATTATAACAACAAGATGGGAACTGCTCATATCGGCACTTGCTCCTGAACCGTTATTTATATTAACTCCGGCAGCATTTGCAATTTCTGCAGGATTAACAGCTGAGTTTTCGGGTATTGCCTCTTCTGATTTATGTACCTCTGTTTTTGCAGTGCGTACACCTTCGGCAAAAACACCACCCACAATTCTATCAAATAAAGCAACAACAGAAACTCCTAAAATATAGGCACTAATTATATTGAGCATTTGAGAAAGTTCCCACTCAGGAGCCAACAGACCATATACAATAAATAAACCTGTAATGCCGGCTATGGCAATACTCACATAGGCAATACCGTTAGCCATTCCTCCTGAAAAAATACTCCTGAAAGCATTATCGGAAGATGTTTCGGCATCTTTTGCCGTTCTTGCATGTGATTTAGAAATTAAATTAATGCTTAAATATCCTGAACCTGCCGCCAAAATTGCCCCTATTATAAATGATACAACCAGTATTCCGTCTGAGTTCAAAACATATTTATCTTGCAAAAACAACAAAACAGCCAATAAAACAACAAAAGCAGCCAGCACCTTATAAGAGGTTTTGACATAGCTCATTGATGCACTGTTAATATACGAAGATACTTCTTTCATGCGCACACTTCCTTCATCTTTTTTTAATAGCGTGATTGTTTTCCAACTCATATATGCAATACCCAAAACGGCTATTCCAAACAAATAATAAATTAAGTTTTCCATAGTATTTGTTTAAATATTTTATAATTTTTCTGAAATTAAAATATAAAAGTAAATATTTTGTTACATAAAAGCAATTATCAATATACAAAAATATAATTTAAACAACTTAGAGTATTATTTTAATGTACTTTTGTATAGTTCAATGTACCAAAAATATATATTTTTTGAACAACATGAAGACTATAAAAGTTAAATAGCTGTCGTTATATTTTTCCAGTCTTTACTATTTTTCTTTATTTTTGTTGAAAATCTTAAAAAACAAACCCATGAGTAAAATAAAAGAGTATATAGAGGCTAACAAAGAACGCTTTTTAGAAGAATTATTCGGCTTAATCCGTATTCCATCGGTCAGTTCGTTGCAAGAACATAAGACTGATATGTATAAAGCAGCTGAGTATTGGAAAAATGCCTTATTAAAAGCGGGTGCCGATAAAGCTGAGGTAATGGAAACCAAAGGCAATCCGGTAACATATGGTGAAAAAATGATTGACCCTTCACTGCCTACCGTATTGGTTTACGGGCACATGGATGTAATGCCTATTGACCCCATTGATTTATGGGAAAGCGACCCTTTTGAACCGGTAATTAAAGACGGAAAAATTTATGCACGTGGTGCCGACGATGATAAAGGACAAGCATTTATGCATGCAAAAGCTTTTGAAACATTGGTTCAAACTGGAAACTTGAATTGTAATGTTAAGTTCATGATTGAAGGTGAAGAAGAAATTGGTTCGCCCAACCTCGAAGCTTTTTGCAAAGAGCATAAAGAAATGCTGAATGCCGACATAATTTTAGTTTCCGATACGGGATTAATTGCAAAAGATATCCCCTCAATAACTACCGGTTTACGTGGTTTGAGTTTTATGGAAATTGAATTAACAGGTCCCGACAGAGATTTACACTCTGGCTTGTTTGGTGGTGCAGTTGCTAACCCTGCCAATGTTTTAAGTAAAATGATTGCTTCATTAATTGATGATGACGGTAAAATTACCATCCCCGGGTTTTACGATGATGTATTGGAAGTGAGTGAAGAAGAACGCAAAGAAATGGCAAAAGCTCCTTTTGATGAGGAAAAATATAAAAAAGGTATAGGTGTTGATGAGCTTACAGGTGAAAAAGGATATTCTACAAACGAACGTACAGGAATAAGACCATCCTTAGATGTTAATGGTATATGGAGCGGTTACACGGGAGAAGGTGCCAAAACCGTTTTACCTTCTAAGGCATACGCAAAAGTATCTATGCGCCTGGTTCCAAATCAAGACCATAAAAAAATTAGCAAGCTTTTTGAAAAACACATTAAGAATATTGCACCGCCAACTGTAAAGGTAAAAGTTACCGCATTGCATGGTGGGCAAGGCTACGTATCACCAATTAATATGCCTGCATATAAGGCTGCCGAAAAAGCCTATGAAGAAGTGTACGGGAGAAAGCCTATTCCTGTACGTAGCGGAGGAAGCATACCCATTATTTCAACTTTTGAGCAGGTATTAGGGATAAAATCTATTCTTATGGGATTTGGTTTAGAAGAAGATGCAATTCATGCACCAAATGAAAATTATCCTTTGGAAAACTTTTACAAAGGAATTGAAACCATTACAGCATTTTATAAATACTTTTCAAAAGAGTAAATCAAGTTCCTTTTTCTTAAGTACAGAAATATCAATATTTAAACAGGCATATACTTCTGGTATTTGCCTGATTTTTTTTTGCAATTGTTCAAAGTCAAGCTTTGTTAATTCGCCTTCAATTTTGAGCAGATAATCAATAGTATTTAATTTTTTAAGCAATAAGCCGTCTTTGCTTTTATTCTCTATCAAATTATAAATAGCTGTATCATCTTCATATTGATATACCGAAAATTCTTTATCCAAGTTGCTCTCACCATGCTCATCAAATCGATGAAAATTAAAATCCAACTGTTGGTTCAATAACCAACTAATTTTGTGCATGCTCAATTTACTACTTATTCCAAGCAGATTAAATTCAGCATCCTCGTTTAAATTGATAATTTTTGTTTTCAACTTTTTGATAAACTATAATTACAGCATCAAAAATACATATTTTTTTTAGAATGAGTGTAGTAAATAGTCAATTGCATTTTTAGCTGCATTTTGTTCCGCTTCTTTTTTAGAGTGTCCGGTTCCTTTGCCAATTTCCACATCATCATAAATAACAATCGAAACAAAACATTTTGGGGCATTCTCATCATCTTCCGAAATAAAAACTACTTTTTTCTTAATTTTTTGCGACCATTCAATTAATTGGCTTTTATAATTAAGGTTTAAGTCTTCTAAATCATCAAAATCAATGAAACGCTCAAGAATTCTGGTTTTAACAAATTTATAAGTTCTGTAATATCCTTGATCTAAGTATATTGCACCAATTAGTGCTTCAAAAGCGTCTTCATGGATTTTACCGGTACTTTTAGTAATTCCCTTTTGAACAATAAATTCATTAAGGTGGGTAAGCCGTGCCAATTCTTTGAGTTTTTCGCCATTTACTATTTTAGAGCGCATTTCGGTAAGAAAACCTTCTTTTTCTGATGGGTATTTATGGTATAAAAAGTCACTGATAACAGCATCTAAGATTGAATCACCAAGAAATTCGAGCCGTTCGTTATTAATACGTTTACCATTAATGTTTTGGGTTGCTGAGCGGTGGGTAAATGCAATTTTATACAATTGCAAGTTTTTAGGATAAAAGCCAAGTATCTCCCGAAGAGATTTCAGGAGATCCCGCTCTTTATTAAATAATATTTTAATTGCCGGGAAAATCCGAAGCACAAACTTTAAATATTATATTTTTTGAAAATAACTGATGCATTATGACCGCCAAAACCAAAAGTATTGCTTAAAGCAGCATTTACTTCACGTTTTTTTGCCTTATTAAATGTAAAATCCAGCTTACTATCAATTCGTTCATCAAAATTAAACTGATTAATGGTAGGAGGAATTATTCCGTACTGAATGGCAAAAATAGAAGCAATTGCTTCAACAGCACCTGCTGCACCAAGTAGGTGTCCGGTCATTGATTTGGTAGCACTGATACTTAACTTGTAAGCATGTTCACCAAAAACTGCTTTAATGGCTAATGGCTCGGCAATATCTCCTAAGGGAGTAGATGTACCGTGAACATTAATATAATCAATTTCTTCCGGTTTCATTCCGGCATCTTCCAAAGCATTATTCATTACTAAAATTGCCCCCAAGCCCTCGGGGTGAGGAGCTGTTAAATGATGGGCATCAGCTGATAATCCTGCACCTACCAATTCAGCATATATTTTAGCTCCACGCTTTTTAGCATGTTCATATTCTTCCAAAATAATAGCACCTCCACCATCTCCCATTACAAAACCGTCTCGGTCTTTATCAAAAGGACGCGAAGCTGTCTTGGGGTCATCATTTCGTACGGAAATTGCACGCATTGCATTAAATCCGGCAACACCGGCTTCGTTTACCGATGCTTCGGAACCTCCGGTAACCATAGCAACCGCTTTTCCCAAACGGATATAGTTAAATGCATCGATAATAGCATTAGTGGCTGATGCACAAGCTGATACGGTTGTGAAATTAGGACCCCGGTATCCATATTTCATTGAAATATGACCGGCGGCAATATCGGAAATCATTTTAGGTATGAAGAATGGATTAAATTTAGGAATTTCATCCGTTTTTACATAGTTCTTTACTTCTTGGGTTAATGTATCAATACCACCTATTCCTGAACCCCAAATTACTCCAATGCGATCTTTGTTTAAACTATCTTGGATTAAATCAGCATCTTTAATAGCCTCATCAGCAGCTATTAAAGCAAACTGAGCAAACAAATCAAGTTTACGTGCCTCTTTACGCTCAAAATAATCTATAGGATTGTAGTCTTTTACTTCGCAAGCAAATTTCGTTTTAAAATTTGTCGCATCGAAACGAGTAATCGGAGCTGCTCCGCTTACTCCATTCTTTAATCCTTCCCAAAATTCTTGGGCATTTTTTCCAAGAGGGGTAATTGCTCCAACTCCGGTAACAACAACTCGTTTTAATTCCATAAAACAGTAATTTAAGCTTTGTGGAAGATATAAGAAAATAAAAAAATAGGGAGCTAACACAAAATATGCAGCTCCACCTTGGATCTAGTAAAAAACTATTTTACGTTTGCTTCAATATACTTAACTGCGTCTCCAACAGTCGCAATAGTTTCCGCCTGATCATCAGGAATAGCAATGTTAAATTCTTTTTCAAATTCCATGATCAACTCTACAGTGTCAAGAGAATCGGCACCTAGATCATTAGTAAAGCTTGCTGATTCAGTTACTTCGTTTTCATCAACACCTAACTTGTCTACAATAATAGCTTTCACTCTTGATGCAATGTCTGACATAATTCTAAAAATTTAGTTAATAAAATAATTAATTCTTGTTTTGAATTTGCAAAGAAAAATAAATTAAGTGAAAAAAAAAATTAAATATCAAAAATTAATATAATTTTCGCTTAATATACAAAAAATGACCCCCACGGGACTCGAACCCATATCGTCAGAACCGGAATCTGATATTCTATCCAATTGAACTAGGGGGCCGTTTTTATTTTACCGATTGCAAAATTAAAAAAAAACTGCTGCTTTTTACAATTTAATTTAATAATTACTTAAAATTTATATTTCCGGCTTATATTTTTCTTAAATCAATAGTTTTAATTATTTGATTTTAAGTTGATTAAAACAAAAACAACAAAGTTGTATTATTGATTATCAAGTAATTACGTGGTTTTAAAAAGAAAATTTTTTTCTATATTTCTAACACATTGTTTATTAGTAAATAAAGAGCTTATCATTAAATTTTTATAAAAAAATATGTAAAATCATTACCACTGCATAATTTTTTTTTGTATATTTGAAATAGAAATTGGAACCAAACATTGGATAGTTATTATAGACTATAATTTATTAATGAGAATGGTTTCCAAAATCTAAAATTTGAAATAAAGAGGCTTTCTAAAAAGCATTTATCGGTTCTAAAAAAAGATTCTTTTTAAAAAAAACGTATTTATTTATTGTTGAACCTCGAAACCGGTAAATCAGATTTTTAGAAATCCTCTTTTTCTATTTATAAGGTGAAACCCAAAAGTTCCCAATAGCATTGTTCATAAATGATAACAGAAAAAATAGTCATAGAAATTGCAGGTCTCACCATTATGGAGCCTATGGCTACTTTTACCGATTTGTGGGTAAGTGCTGCCTGTTTTATATCATTATACCTTTTGCATAAAAAAAAGCACCTTAAAGGAAGAATGTACACCATGTTTAAATGGCATTTTTTTACCATGGGCATTGCTACTCTTTTAGGTGGATTATTAGGTCATGCATTTTTATATGCAGTAAATATTTATTGGAAATTACCCGGTTGGATAATTAGTATGATTTCCGTTTCTTTGATGGAACGTGCATTTATAGCACATGCAGTTCAGGAAGTAAATTTAAAAACACGAAAAATATTCAAATGGGCAAATAATCTGGAATTAATTATTTTTATCAGTATCGCTATATATACCCTTGATTTTCATTTTGTAGAATTTCATTCAGCTTTTGGTTTCACTTTTGTTGCCCTTCCGCTTCAAATATTTATGTACCTTAAAACAAAAGACCCCGGCAGCAAATTTTTCTTTATTGCTGTAGCCGGAGGACTTGTTGATGCGGTAATTTTTGCATTACAAATCTCTCCTCATCCTTGGTTTAATTATCTTGCTCTTTGTCATGCGCTTATGACTATAATTGTGATTTACCTTTATAAAACGGCGATTACTTTAAAATATAATCCACAAAAAACTGTTGCCTAACACTTAGTGTACAATTAAATCATCTGCTATATTTGCACGATTTTAAACAAAAAATTTTGCAATGAATACTTACGTTGATTTAGTAACTAAATACCCTATTTACAGTGCTATGCTCCAATTTGCCGTATTAGGAACACTCGGGGATATTCTGTCAAAATGGATGCAACAAAATAAAATTTTCTTTCCTTATAAATGGTCAGTTCTACTTTTAAAAATGATTGAATGGGCAATTATAGCGGTAACAATAAAATACGCATTTGTAGGTTTTAAGGCATTTGTAAGCGGTTTGGAAAATCATCATTTAATTCCGAAACTCGGCAAGTTGGCTTATGCTTTTGCCGTATCTGCCAGTATGAATCTTCAATATGGTTTGTTTCTGGTGCTATTTCATCGTTTCCTTGATAATCTTATTGCCCGACAAAACAATTGGAAAAATATTGATAAGAGCATGTTTTCGCTCGTATGGTTTTGGATTCCGGCACATACCATTACATTTATGCTTGCTCGTCCTTATCAAATAGGTTTAGCAGCCCTTTGGTCGGTTGTTTTAGGAATAATTCTCGGTTTTTACAACAAGTCGAAGAATTAGTATTTGGGCGGCTACCGCTTCAATCCTTGCCGCAGAGAAACCTGCCTGCATCAATTTTGCTTACTGCCCTAAAGCCTCTTTTATTTTTTCATGTACTTCTGCCAATAAATCTTCGTCCGATTTATTTTCCCTGCTGATTGGCGGTAATACGGTATATTTCAGGTGTAACCCTATATTTAGCGGAAAAGAACCCCATTTATGCAACTTATAATTTCCATCAACAACAAAAGGTACAATAACAGCCGATGGAGCTTTTTTTAATAAAATTTTAAAGCCACCGCTTTTAAAAGGCTTTAGTTTCCCGTCTTTACTACGGGTTCCTTCAGGATAAATACAAGCTGAATAGTTATTTTTTTCAATGTATGCCCCCAACTTGGCAATTTCCGAAATAGATTGTTTATTATCTTTCCGGTCGATAAGCACCGACCCTCCTTTTTGTAAATTATAGGAAATGCCCGGAATACCTTTGCCCAATGATTTTTTAGAAATAAATTTAATGTGATTTTTTTTAAACGCAACATATGCCGGCGAAATATCATACATACTTTGATGATTACCCACCACAATCAAAGGTTTTCCTTGTGGAATATTCTCTAAACCATAAAACGACGGACGACAAAATAATGAATATAAATTCATTACCAAAAACCAATTCATTACATCTACCACCTTTTTATGTGCCGGATAGCCAAACACATTATAGGCAATTACCTGTAAAATATGGAAAATACTCAAAATAATTCCAAAATTCAGATAATAAATAGCGGTTAAAAAATAAGCTGTAATTTTTCTCATCGGGCAAAAATAAAAAATATATTGATAATTTTTTATCCGTAATTACTTATTTCTTGTAATTTATCATACTTTAATATTGTAAACTTTTTCCCATTGATTGCAATTAATTTATCATCCTTAAATTTTTTCAACATACGGATTACGCTTTCTGTGGTCATGCCTGATAATTCAGCAAAATCTTTCCGGCTGAGCAACAACTCAAACTCCTTTTCTTTATAAATTCTGTCAGCAAGACATAAAATAATATCCGCCAAACGTCCGTAGGCTTGTTTCTGGGTGAGGCAATAAAAGCGTCCGTAGGTTTGAACAGTATTAGCATTCAAAATATTAATAATTTCCGATGCAAATTTTGCATTTTGTGCCAAAACCTTTCTAAACACATTTATATCTATTAATTTTACTAAGGAGTCAACATAAGCCGCTACCGAATATTGAAAAACATTGGTTTCATTAAACAAAGCCGTTAATCCGATTAAGTTATCTTCGGGTATAATTTTAAGGACCAAAGTTTCTTGTTGCCCTTCCATAAAAACCTTAGTCAATCCTTTACTCAAGTACATAACATGCGTTGCAAAAGTACCTTGCTTACAAATTGTTTCTCCCTTCTTAAACTCCACCTCAACCAAATTGCTGTTTATTAACTCCAATTCATCGGCATTTAAAGATTCAAAGCAAGTACAACGATCAAGCCCAACGGTACACGTATTAATTTTCCTCCCTGTCAACATAAAATCAGCGGTTTAAAATTACCCTTTACAAAAATACATATAAAACAGCAAAAAACATGATGTAAATCAATTTTATTTTGAGCCAAATCATAAGATATTATCGGCTACATCATAGGCTGTTTCTTTGATTGAACAAGCTTTCTACGGAACTTTGTACCAAATATTTTAATCAATAGTTAATCATTAAAAAAAGAATATAAACCATGGCAAAAAAGATTTTTTTAAAAACAAGTATTGTACTCCTGTCCTGTTTTTTGTTTGCTTGCAGCAAACAAGAGAACAATCAAAATGTACAATTAAAGCAAATTAGTTCTAAAGAACTAAAAGAGAAAATTGCTAAGCAAGAAGAAGAATTTACCCTTATCGATTTACGCTCTACAGAAAAATTTCATAAAGAGAAAATCGAAGGGGCGGTAAACATCCCAATTGACAGTTTAAAATCAAAAATTTCCAATGAAGAATTTTGGCAAAATGAGTATATGTATCCGCCTGAAGACACAAGCCTGATTATTATTTACGGTGCAAACAGTCAAACCGGAATTAGAGCTGCCAAAACCTTAATGAATTTAGGATTTAACAATGTTGTTTATCTGAAAGGCGGTTATGATAATTACAATATTAAACGCGATAAACTATTGTAGTATAATCATTTAAAAAATTAATATAAACCTTTAAAAATTTTAATCATGAAAAAATTATCAATTTATTTATTATTATTTTTTATTGTCCCTACATTTATTTTTACAGGATGTAAAGATGAGGAAACCGTTGAGCCTGCAATTCAGGTATTAACCAAATATTTAACAGCCAACGGTAAAGACCTTCCGGCAATTATAAAATATCATGCTCCTGACGGTAGTGATGTAAAATTTGTTACCGCACCACCGGCAACTGATGCAGATATTCCTGCATTTGTTGAAAATAAATACATTATAGATATACGCAGTGCTGCTGACTTTGCAGCCGGACACATTACAGGAGCACATAATGTAGCTTTTACCGATATTTTAACAGAAGCTTCAAATGCCGGTGATAAGCGTATTCTGGTAGTTTGCTACACAGGACAAACCGCTTGCTATGCAACATCGCTCCTACGCCTTTACGGTTACCCTGATGCACAAGCACTAAAATGGGGAATGAGCGGTTGGAATGCTCAATTTGATAAATGGACATCAAATTGCAGCGATATAGCACAAAACCATAATAATTGGACAAATGCTGCTGCACCACAAAATGTAAAATATGATGCGCCTGTGTTATCAGAAAGTTCAACGGATGGTGAAAGCATACTTAAAAATCGTGTTGAAGCAGTTGTTGCAGCCGGTTTTAAAACCATTAAAGGTTCTGACGTATTGGAAAGTCCTGCAAATTACTTTATCAATAACTATTTTTCAGATGCTGATTATACGGCATTTGGTCATATTGACGGAGCACATCGCATCAACCCTTTATCAATAGCCGATGATTTAATTTATTTTATCGATCCTTCAAAAAAAGTAGTAACCTATTGCTATACAGGACAAACATCGGCTGTTATAACTGCATACCTTAATGTTTTGGGATACGATGCATACAGTTTACTTTTTGGAATGAATGGGTTGTACAACAGCAATGATGCTTGGGTAAGTAATCAATGGGGACACGATTCAAACCCAAAGAATTTATCTACGGTTACTAAATAGTTTTTCATGTAGGCAGTTTTTTTAATCTGCCTGCTTTTCCAATAATCTAAAAAATTAAAATATGAAGCAAGTATTATATATTCTAAGCATTATTCTAATGGTTTTTGCTCCGGCGATATTAAAAGCACAAGGCTGTGATGAAGATGATGGAGCGGTGGGTGAAGACGATCAAAAAGTAAAAGTTTGGGGATTCATACAACCACAATATGAATATCATTTTACCGATCCTGCAACAAATACATTTAAGTTTAAAAGAGCACGCATTGGAGTGGTTGGAAAAATTCCTTATGATTTTAAATATTATGTAATGATTGAAAACAGTGCATTCGTAAGTGCAAGCGGTTATCCGTATTTACTGGATGCTTTTGTTTCGTACACCCGGTTTAAATGGGCTAAATTCTCATTTGGTTCCTACAAGCAGCCTTTTGGTATGGAGGTAAACACTCCTTGTCATAAACTGCACACCATTGAACGTTCGTTGGTTTCCGATCAATTGGTTGCTCCTCAGCGTGATATGGGCTTTATGATACTTGGCGGCAATCAAGAAACATTCATGAAATACAGTATTGCCCTTATGAACGGTCGCGGTTTGGGAGTAAAAGATAATAATACCAAAAAAGACATTATCGGTCGAGTAACTTTCAAGCCATTGGAATTTTTAAGTCTTGGAGGAAGCTTTCGTTACGGGTTTCCAAATACTGATACTGACGACAGGATTACTTATGCAGGGGAATTGCAAATTGAAGCTGGCAATTTTTTAATGCAAGCCGAATATATTTATGACGAAGGCGATTATAATCGTGCAGCAGGCGGCGGTTGCGGCTCTGACCCTTTGACATTAGGTGAAAAACGTAGCGGTGCTTATGTTATGGCTATGTATATGACTGACTTTATGCTACAACCTGTTCTTAAATGGGAGTACTTTGATACCGATGCAGCTATTACAGACAATAATTTGTACATCACAACTATTGGTATCAATTATTTCTTTAACGATTGGACACGCCTACAATTAAACTATCAATACAAAGCTGAAAAAGGTGCTGAAATACCCAATGATGCTATATTGGTGCAAGTACAAATTCAATTTTAACTTTTAAAATCTACCAAAAATGAAACATGTTAAGTCTGTAACACTTTTATTAATAAGCCTTTTATTGGTTCAAATATCTTTTGCACAAAAATTAATAACAGCAAAAGAATTAAAAACAAGCAAAGATGTAATAATTGTTGATGCACGAAAAGTAGCCGACTACACCAAAATTCATATTAAAAATGCGGTAAACATCCCCAAAGCACAATATCAAAACGATATAGGACTGCTTAAACCGGTAAATGCAGTGGCTTCTGTATTGGGGAACGCCGGTATTACAAGCAATTCAAAAATAGTAGTTTATTGTAAATCAGGAACCAATGCCGGAAGACTATTTTGGGTATTAACTTATTTAGGTGCAAAAAATGTTTATATTTTAGACGGACAACTTAGTGCTTGGATGGCGGTGCGTGGTCCTTTAACTAAAGTTAAACCCACTGTTAAAAAAGCAAGTTTTACTCCGGCAGTAAACAGCAGTATTTTGGCAAAAAAAAGCTATGTAAAATCAAAACTAAACAGTTCGACAACAATATTGGTTGATGCACGCAAAGCTGATGACTATGCAGAAGGACACATTGGCAAGGCGGTAAATATTCCAAAAGAAAAATTAATGAACGAAAACCATACTTTTAAAGATAAAGCTACACTTTCAGCTTTATTTAAAAGTGCGGGAGTAACACCCGATAAAGAGGTGATTGTTTATTGCAAAACCGGTTCTCGTGCAGGAGCTATGTTTTTTGTTTTAACCGAAATTTTAAAATACCCGAAAGTAAAAGTTTATGATGGCTCTTGGAACGAATGGAGTGTTTCTTTATAAAACCTAAAATTTTAAACCTGAACATAATCCTTTTTAAAGGATAAAAAAGCACATATCTATAAGGTATGCTGCAAGGTTTATATTCTTCACCCCCTGTTTTCATTAATCGATAAAAGGGGGTGTTGATTAACCGAAAACTATTACAAGTTATCCAATTTCTCTACCCAAATATCTTTAATTTTATTAAAAAACTCAAAATTTTCAGGTTTTATAGGCTCAACAGGCGGGGCTTCTAATTTTAAAGGATTAATGTTTATCCCATTTTTCCAAACTCTGAAATCTAAATGAGGACCCGTTGATAGACCTGTGCTTCCAACATAACCAATAATATCCCCTTGTTTTACAAATTTTCCTGTTTTAATGCCTTTTCCGTATTTCGATAAATGCATATAACCTGTAGTATAAATACTGTTATGCCTGATTTTAACATAATTACCCGCTCCTCCACTGTATTGAGCCTTGATTACTACACCATCACCAATGGCATGAACCGGTGTACCTATGGGTGCCGAATAATCTACTCCGTGATGTGGTCTGCGGATTTTTAATATCGGGTGTAAACGTGAATTGGAAAAGCGCGAGGCTATCCTATTATATTTTAAAGGTGCTTTTAAAAAGGCTTTACGAAGACTTTTCCCATCGACATCATAAAAGCTCAATACACTGTCTTGGTAAAACGGGATAGCATAAATATCTTGTCCGTTATGAGTAAATTTTGCTGCATAAATTTGTTTTATGCCTAATGAAATGCTATCTACAAAATCTTCACGATAATATACCTTAAAAGCATCTCCTTTTTGAATACCGAAAAAATCAATAGTCCATGCATAAATATCAGACAGTTCAATGGCTAACAAAGGATTTATATCGTTTTCAAGCATTGTTACCCACAGTGAGCTTTCAATCACTCCCTTGCCGATTTTTACCTTACTTTTAATTAATTTACGTTCTTTTTTTACCTTTATGCTGTCTGAAAAATCAAATACTACGTATTCACTCGGGTTTTGCTCGTAAACCAAATAATTGACCGTTTTACTGCTGTCTTTACTTTTAAACACTTGATAAGTATTTCCTACCCTTATTTTTCTTAAATCAAAAACCTCTTTGGCTTTCAAAATAATTTGATGAATTTCTTTGTTGGGGATATTAAATTTTGCCAATAAAACAGATAAACTCATATTGGGTTTTATTCTACTTTTTTCAATATTAAATAAATCTATAGGAATACCGTATTGAGTTTTAGCAGTTTCAACAACTTCTTCCTCAACAATTTCTGTTTTTTTCATTTGAACTTTACTTGGACGAACCATCGCATCGGTAAATGATATTAGGAAAACAGAAATGATACTTATAAAAATTAAATCTTTTTTCATTTTAGATGATAATTGTATCTGATTTTCAGCAAAGTTATTATTTTTTGTCAAAAATCAAGTTTTTTTTACAAAACACTAATCATCAAGAGACAATAATACTAAAATCCCATTCCATCTACTTTGATTTATCATATTTTTTCAATAAAATTCTAAACTTTCATCAAAACCTTCCGAAAAATATTTATTTTTAATGGGCATATTAAATAATTTCACAGATAATTTTATCTTTGCTTTTGCGTTTTACCTAAATTAAACAACTTTTGTAGCAGCATTGTTTGATTTAGATAAGCGATAATCAAATACATAGAAAAATAATGGAAGAGCAAGAGCTAAAAGAACAAGAAATTATTGAAAAACAAAGTTTTTGGAAAAAACTCATTACAACCATAAAAACAAAAGTGTTTATTATTAACTTGGTTGTTTCCATTGCTGTAGTGGCTTTTTTGTTTACGGCAACATTTTATTGGCTGGATATCATTACTCATCATGGCGAAAGCCTTTCTGTACCGGATTTTACGGGAATGAGTATGGAACAGGTAAAAAAAGTAGCCGCCGACCGAAATTTGGAATTTAAAATAGTCGATTCAGTTTATGATGCCCCCGGAAAAAAAGGAACGGTTATAGCACAAACCCCACCTGCAGGTTTTAAAGTAAAAGAAGGGCGTACAATTTTGCTTACAACCAAAACGTATGAACCCAAACGTATTTTAATGCCTGATTTTACCGGAGTATCGCTCATTCAGGCAAAAGCCGATATGGAAACTTACGGTTTAAAACTCGGTAAACTAAAATATATTCCGGATATTGCCACCAATAACGTATTGGAACAAATGTATAAAGGAAAACCCATTGCTCCGGGAACTTTTATAGAATCCGGTGCTGCCATTGATTTGGTTTTAGGACTCGGACAGTCCGATAAAGCCACATTGGTTCCTGATTTTATTGGTTTAAATAAAGAACAGGCAGCGCAAACATGCCTCGAAAACTCATTAAGCATGGGCGTTTTAATTTACGATGAAAGTGTGGTGAGCAGTGCCGATAGTGTAGATGCGATGGTTTGGAAGCAAAGCCCCGCTAAAGATTCACGTTTAACAATAGGGTCGCCGGTTGATTTATGGTTGACACTGGATATGAATAAAATTGATGCAAACAGATAGTTTTCATATTTTGATAAAAAGGATAATTTATACCGCTTTTTTTATTGTTTTATATTCTACGAATATAAATGCACAAGAAGTGCTCATTCCTTTAATGGAAAATCCTGCATTAAAAGCATTTCAAAAAAATCATTCCGCTTTAAAAGGATTAAAAGCCACTGATACATTGGAATTACCATTTTTAGATGATTTTTCAACAAGCTATTTGTATCCCGATGCAAGCCTTTGGGCTGATAGTTTTGCATTTATCAATAATAGCTACCCTGATTTACCGCCCAGCATAGGTGTAGCCACATTAGATGCTATTGACGATAAAGGTAGTTTTTATCAAAGAGCCGGATATGAAATTTCATTTACGGCAGATTACCTTACATCAAAACCAATTAATCTTGATTATCCGGGTGACCAAAGCATCTATTTAAGTTTTTACTATCAACCGCAAGGTTTAGGCGATAATCCCGAAGAAAAAGATTCGCTTATTTTGGAATTTTATGATGTTCAAGATTCTGTATGGAATAAAGCATGGAGCATGCAAGGAAAACCCAATCAAGCCTTTGAGCAAGTAATCATTCAAATAAATCAGAGTAAATATTTAAAAAAAGGCTTCCGCTTTCGATTTAGAAACCGGGCAAGTCTTTCCTCATCAAGTGTTCCCAGTAAAGTAGGAAATGTAGATCATTGGCATATTGATTATGTATATCTTGACAAAAATCGCAATGCCAATGATTTGGTAAAACACGATATTGCTTTTGTAAGTCCCATGCAATCTTTCCTGAAAGATTATTCGGCAATGCCCTGGAAACATTTTTTAACCAATCCTGCTGCTTTACTCAAAACAAATATTGAAGTGGTTTACCGTAATAACGACAATGTAAACCGGCTGATTGAACGCTTAGATTTTATTTTTAAAGACAATAGCGGTAATCAAGCCAACGATACACTCGAAGGAGGTTCATCCGATATGACCCCCGGACTATTGGTAAATTACAAAGCACCTTTTAGTTATTCATTTATTACCAATACTCCGGATACGGCAAGCTTTACCGTTACGGCAAAAATTACTACCGATGATTTTGACCCCTTAATGAATAACAAAATACATTATCTGCAAAAATTTTATAATTATTATGCTTATGACGATGGCAGTGCCGAAGTAGGCTACGGACTAATAGGCGAAGGAACCAAATATGCAAAACTTGCTTATCAGTTTAATGCTTATAAAAAAGATACATTACAAGCCGTTCAAATGTATTTTAACCGGACTTATAACGATGCAAGTAAAAAATATTTTTACCTAACTGTTTGGGAAGATGACGGTACCGGACAACCCGGAGAAATTCTTTACCAAAAAGAAGGTGCTTTGCCCGAATATAGCGGACTAAACCAATTTTACACCTACACATTGGACACTACTCTTATTTTACAAGGCAAATTTTATGTAGGCTGGATACAAACTACCGAAGATTTGCTGAATTTGGGTATGGATATAAATACCGTATCAAACGAAAAAATATTTTATAATATCACCGGCACATGGACAAAGTCAAAATACGAAGGCTCTTTAATGATTCGACCTGTTTTTGGTAAATCATTAGTAACCGCTGTTGCTAAAGTGCCTGATTTTTCTCAAAATATTGAGCTTAAAATCTACCCCAATCCGGTAAATGATATTCTAAATATACGTATTGATAATCAAATAAGCGGACAGCTTTATATGCATCTTTTTAACACCAAAGGAAGCATTCTTTATCAAAATGCATTACAGAAACAAACAAGTATAGATTTCTCAGGATATCGACAAGGCATCTATTTCTTAAAAGTATTTGATAAAACCAATAAAATAAACAAAACCTATAAGATAATTAAACGATAGTTCTGTTATAGAGCATACACGCATAACAAGCAAAACAATCAATCATGACCCAAGAAGAAAATCAATTATACGAACATTTTAAATACACCGTTGACCCGGGGCAAAGCCCCTTGCGTATCGACAAATGGCTATTTAACAAAATAGAGAATATCTCGCGTCATCGTATTCAAGAAACGGCAAAAAGCGAAAATATTTTTGTTAACGGAAAAGCTGTAAAATCAAATTACAAAGTAAAACCCGGAGACGAAATCAGTATTGTTTTTGAATATCCGCCGCGCGAAATTGAAATTATTCCCGAAAATATTCCAGTTGATATTGTTTATGAAGATGACGATTTGCTGGTAGTCAACAAACCGGCAGGTATGGTTGTGCATCCCAGCTACGGTCATTATTCCGGTACTTTATTAAATGCTTTGGCATACCACCTCAAAGGTAACGAGCTCTTTGAAAGCGATGATGAACGCCCCGGGCTCATCCATCGTATCGATAAAAATACTTCCGGTATCTTGCTGATAGCCAAAACACTTGACGCCAAAATGAAATTGTCTAAACAATTTTTTGACCGTACTACCGACCGCAAATATATTGCGCTGGTCTGGGGTAATTTTGACGAAAACGAAGGTACCGTTACCGGGCACATTGGCAGATGCCTCAAAAATCGAAAGATTATGAGTGTTTTCCCTGACGGAGAATACGGAAAACATGCCGTAACCCACTACAAAGTCATCGAACGCTACGGCTATGTAACACAAATCGAGTGCAAACTCGAAACCGGACGAACACACCAGATACGTGCACATATGAAATACATTGGACATCCCCTGTTTAATGACGAAGAATACGGTGGCGATAAAATACTCAAAGGCACCACATTTACTAAATACAAGCAATTTGTACAAAATTGCTTAAATTTACTGCCACGACAAGCCTTGCACGCAAAATCTTTGGGGTTTACGCATCCTACAACAGGAAAACCAATGTTTTTTGATTCAGATTTACCTGAAGATATGGCAGCCGCAATTGAAAAATGGCAGAACTATGTTAAAAACAGGGAATTGGAATAAAATAAATATTATTTGGGCGGCTACGGGCTTTTCGCTCATAGTCCTCGCCGCAGCACGGGCAAAAACATCAGCGCCAAAGTATCTTTTTGCCGGCAGCTCTTTGTCGCTGTGTTTTGCTATCCGTGCTGCGGCTGCGGGCTATCCGCTACAATCCCTGCCGCACAGAAACCACTTTCGTATATTAGGCAACAATTTATTAATCAGATATTTATATATAAAATGAAAAAAAACATTGCCGTAATAGGAGGAGGAAATTCATCAGAATATTTCATCTCATTACAAAGTGCCGAAACTATTGCTAAAGCAATAGATAAAGAAAAATTCAATGTTTATACCGTTCAAATTAAAGGTAAGGATTGGGAGCTTACAAGCGACCGTTTTTGCGGTATTCCTATTGATAAAAATGATTTTAGTTTTAAGGATAACGGACAAAAAGTAAAATTCGACTGCGCCTATATAGCTATTCATGGCACACCCGGTGAAGATGGTAAACTACAATCCTATTTTGAGATGATTGGACTGCCTTATACATCATGCAATGTACTTTGCAGTTCACTTACATTCAATAAATATTTCTGCAACACCTATTTAAAACAAAGAGGGATAAAAGCTGCAAATTCAATTTTATTACAAAAAAAAGACAAAATAGATACTAAAAAAATTATTGAAACTACCGGATTACCCTGTTTTGTTAAACCCAATGAAGGCGGTTCCAGTTTTGGCATCACAAAAGTAAAAAAAGAAGAAGAACTTATTCCTGCCATTGAAAAAGCCTTTAAAGAATCACCACAAGTAATTATTGAACAATTTGTTAAAGGCAGGGAAATTACATCAGGTTTAGTAAAAATTAACGGTAAAGAATACATTTTTCCGCTTACCGAAGTAGTCAGTGCTAATGAATTTTTTGATTACGAAGCCAAATACGATGCCGAAGAAACCCAAGAAATTACGCCTGCACCTATTGATGATGAATTAGCTGAAAAATGTAAAACATTATCATCAAAAATCTATGATTATTTGAATTGCAGCGGTATTGTACGTATTGATTATATTTTGCACGATAACGAATTTAATTTCTTAGAAATTAATACTGTTCCGGGAATGAGTCCGGCAAGTATTGTCCCTAAACAAATAAACGAATACGGACTTAATCTGACAAATTTGCTCAGCGAAATAATAGAAGCTGCAATAAACAGCAGCAAATCATAATAAATGTTCGGGAGTTAATAAAAAGCCGGTCATTAACCAATATCTGTAAATTATCAGATAAATTTACGAGTTGATATTTGCTGTCTTAGACACATTCATTATCAATAAATTAGGGCTTGCTGAAAAACGCTAAATATATTATTAATCAGTATTTTATGTTTGCGTTATTGCCTTGAAATGCAAGGTTTTTCACTGAAATATCAGAAAAAACAAGCATTATTATATACAAACCATAATGTTTTTTGCTGCTCAGCTGCACACCTATTTTGTATTTTATTCAGTTTGAAGCATTTATATACATCTGTACTTCACAAAATCCAAAATAGATGCACATCTGAGCTTTTCAGCAAGCCCTACTTAGAACTAAAAAGCGTGGGTTTAATAGTAAGCATTACCCAAAACCATTGAGGTGTACGACTTGTACCCGGCTGTAAACCTTTAAATACTTCCATTGTTTCCGTAGGAAAGGCAAGGTGATAACCGGCTTTAATGTTAATGTCTTTTGCTAATTTATAGGTATAAATCATATCCAGTTCTGAACCTAAGCTTTTAGAGTAATAAACACCCTGTTCATTTGGGTTAGCTACTTCTTCTGCCGAACTTAGTAATAAATAACTAAGTTTAATATTATTTTTCTTATTGAATTTGTAATTAAGCTTTATATATGGATTCATTAAACCACCAAATTTAGTGCTTGAAGGTGTTACAACATAATTCAAGTTACCGTAATATTTAAAACGTGCACCATATAAAATATCAAAAGCCTGCATTGTTTCATTAATATCTGTGCCGGTTTTTTGTCCCGACATATAGTCTATACCGGCTGCCAAAAATACCTTTCCTAAATAAAAACCTAAGTCAGTATTAAAAAAGTAAGCCTGCACATCAACACCATCAACAGTTTTTCCTGTTTGATAATAAAATTCTCCTTTGGCGAATACTTTTTTATTATCAAATTTAATATAAGGTCCTACTGTTGTTTTAAAATAAATGGTTGTTGCTGAGTTTTCTGCTTGAAAGCCGGAAAATAAGGCGGTTAATGACGCATTTAAACTACTGGTAAATTTCTTTTTCAAATAAATATAATCCATTGATTTGATTTTAAGGTGATCGTACTCACCTGCAAATAAGTTCATAGAAGAGTTATTATAACTTAATGCGACATCCATTTCAAAACCATTTTTTGCAAACTTTATTAAAGCCGCATCGTAGGATAAACTAATATTGCTCCAATTTCTATATCCCACTAACCTTCCTTCATCTAATTGAAAGGCTTGTCTCCCGATTTTAAGGTCCCAGTAGTTGTTCAAACTCAAATTTGCCCAAGCTTCTTTCAGGTCAATACTTGCAGTATCAGCCCAAATTCCAGTACGTGTATGCAGATTCTCATCACCCCACACACGTGCATCTTGGAGGGTAATTTTAAGTTGTAAAAACTCTTTTTTGTATGCAAAACCTACACGAGTTCTTTGCTCAACCAGAAAATTTGCAATACTTTCTTCTGTAGGTAATTTTTTATATCCATGTAAAATATTTGTACGTGTTCTTAATTCTGCATTTATACTAAATTCAGGTTTTTCTTCCTGTGCATAAGTATTTTGTGTTAGAATAATTAATAAAAACAAAAGTGTTCTCAATTTTAATTTTTTCATAATAAATTTAAGGTTTTAATGTTTATAAATATTTGTACAAAAATAACTTAATCAGATAATGGTTTGTTAGGGCATTAAATGTTTTAAAATACAAGGCGATATGTTATAAAATACATTTCGCCAATATGTAAAATAAAGTCTATTTTTGCAGAAAAAATTATGAATTTACATCAACTAAATATTACTACTCCCGCATTAATGTTTTCGGCAGTATCATTAATTTTACTGGCATATACCAATCGTTTTTTAGCTTATGCACAGATTGTACGCAATCTTTATGCAGAATTTCAGAAAAATAAAGATGCTGTTTTGATAGGACAAATTAAAAACTTACGAAAACGGCTGTATTTAATCCGTTCCATGCAAATTTTGGGTGTTGCAAGTTTATTTTTAAGTATGGCATCTATGCTTTTCTTGTATTTCAACTTGCTTATGGCCGGAGGTATAGCCTTTGCTTTAGGTTTAATTTTAATGATATTATCATTATCCGTTTCAATTTGGGAAATTCAAATATCCATTAAAGCATTGGATTTACATCTGAAAAATATGGAAGACTAAGTGCTCAAATCTCTCATTAACCAAACATCGCAACCACCATGCCCTGTATTACCCAGTGGAGCATCTAAATTTTTAAAATCAAATTTTTTGTACAAATTTATGGCTGCAGTCATGTTTGGAAATGTTTCTAAATAGCATTTTTGATAGCCGGCTTTTTGGGCAAATCCGATACATTTTTCAACCAGTGCCTTTCCAATACCCAAACCACGCGTTGTCTCTAAAATATACAGCTTTTGTAATTCGCAAATGCTTTTATCTTCGCCGGCAAGTTGCTTTATTCCTGAGCCGCCTACCAATTTACCGTCAAGTTCAACTACATAATATATTTCACCTTCGCCTTGATAGGCTTCGTACATATGATCGGTATCATAGTCATAATATGCCGTTCCCGGGCGATTTCCTCCAAACTCAGTGAGTACTTCTCGAATAATCTTCGCCAGCAAGGCATTATCTTCGGGTTTTATCTTTCTAATTAAATAATTTTTCATCTTTTAACATTTATTATCTGCCAATTTTTTTATCAAATTGGTCAAACATCTTATCCATGATAATTACAATTATTGTACATTTATATTTTAAATAACAATTTTAATTAAAATCAATTTACTATGAAAAAAAAATCTAAGTTTTTAATTATTTTATTTTTGTCTGTTTTTGTTTTGCAAATAAATGTAAATGCACAAGATTTTAAAAAATATTACCAAAAATCAGGTAAATTAGTTCAGAAACTTACCGGTAGTGCAACCGGAGAACAAACAATTATTTGGGATGATTATGGTGTGAAGGAATTAACTATTTCAAAAATAAATATGATGGGAATGTCGATGGAACAATATACATTGTACATAAACAACGATTTATATACTTGGGGAAATCAAGAGCCAACGGTAAAGCATTTTAGTGATGATGCAGTAAAAGAGCTAACAAAAAGAAAATATACTGCGGATGATTATGCCAACTTAGGCAAAGAAATGATGAAACAGAGCAATTTTATTGAGAAAGGAAAAGAAACGGTGCTGGGAAAAAATTGTATTGTTTGGGAAAATCCGGATGGGATAAAATTATGGGGCTGGAAAAATTTAACATTGAAAATGGAAATGAATGTTATGGGTATGAGTTTAAAGTATGAACCCGTATCCTTAGATATAGATATTAGTATTCCATCCGAAACTTTTGACTTACCTAAAGATAAAACGGTTGAAGAAAATACCGATGTGAAAAAATTAAATGAAAATGCTAAAATGATTGAAATAATGGATAATATGTCTAAAACAGGAACTAATAATTAAATGCTATGAAGAATTTTAAATTTATACTTTGGGCAAGTCTGGTAGCAGCCTTTTTTTCGGGATGTTACATGACTAAAAAGTCAACCGAATATTATGGTATAGAAACCGGAACGAGCAATAAAATAGTTTATGTGCTGGATATTTCGGGTAGTATGGAAGGAAAAGCCGAAAAAGATTTGCAAGGGAATATTGTCTCAACTGCTGCCTCAAAAACCGGAAACTTTGTAGGAAATAAAATTGGCGGACAGCTTGGAAACCTTGTTAAAAAACAGACCAATAATCAGTTAACCAAACTTGGTAAAGCAAAAAAAGAATTGATGCCTGCTATTCGTGGATTGAGTGAAGACAAATGGTTTACCATTATTGTTTTTGAAAACCGGGTGAAAAAATGGCGTAAAAATTTGGTTCAAGCAACAAGTGCCAATAAAAATTTAGCAATAGCTTATTTGGAAAATTTACATTCAGGAGGTGGAACTAATTTATCAGATGCTCTTGAAGAGGCATTCCAATTAGCCGGCTCAGGAGCTACTGATGCCAATGCAGAATTAGGAGTTGAAACCATATTTTTACTTTCTGATGGTTCGCCTACAGCAGGAAAAATTACCAATACAAATCAAATTCTTGAAGAAATTGGTAAATGGAATAGTGCTCAACGTGTAAAAATTCACACCATTGGCTTAGGCGAAGATTGTGATAAAGATTTTATGAAAAAAATTGCCGAACAAAATTCAGGACAATTTATTGATAAGTAAAAAGGGTATTTATGAACGTCATTGTGAAAAAATCGTAATGACGTTCATAATTGCTCAATTTAGTTCATATTATTCCCGAATTGCTTTAATACCAGGTAGTTCTTTACCTTCCATATATTCCAATAAAGCACCGCCTCCGGTTGATACATAACTTACTTGATCGGCTAGTCCGTATTTGTTAATTGCAGCTACCGAATCGCCACCGCCAATTAGGGTAAATGCTCCTTTTTTGGTAGCTTCTACAACTGCTTCGGCAATTGCTTTGGTGCCTTTTTCAAATTTTTCCATTTCAAAAACACCCACCGGACCATTCCAAAGAACCGTTTTAGCGTTTGCAATTACTTCTTTGAATTTTTTTACCGTTTCAGGACCGATATCTAAGCCCATCCAGCCATCTTTAATTTCTTTTACATCCCCTGTGTAGGTGTTGGCATCATTGCTAAAATCATCAGCACAAACAGCATCCACTGCCAAATGAAGTGTAACATTATTCTGTTTTGCCAATTCAATCAATTCGAGTGCGGTATCTAATTTATCTTCTTCTACCATCGAATTTCCAATTTTGCCTCCTTGTGCTTTCACAAAAGTATAGGTCATTCCGCCTCCAATGACCAAATTATCTACTACAGGCAATAGTTTTTGAATGATACTGATTTTTGAAGAAACTTTTGCTCCGCCCATAATTGCCGTAAAAGGTTTTTTGGCATTTTTCAACATACTGTCAATGTTTTTAAGCTCATTTTCAATCACATAACCAAACATTTTATCGTTTGGAAAAAATTTTGCAATAATGGTGGTAGAAGCATGTGCACGATGTGCCGTACCAAAAGCATCATTTACATACACATCTGCTAATTCAGCTAACTTCTTTGCAAAAGCTTCATCTCCTTTGGTTTCTTCTTTGTAAAAACGTAAGTTTTCAAGCAAAAGAACATCACCTGATTTAAGTCCGGCAGCTTTCTCTTTGGCTTGTTGTCCGATACAGTCATTGGCAAAATCTACTTTTTTACCTAATAATTCAGATAAATGATTAATAATGTGCTTTAATGAAAATTTTTCTTCCGGTCCATCCTTTGGGCGTCCAAGATGCGACATTAGGATTACCGCACCGCCTTTTTCAATTATTTTTTTTATGGTTGGCAATGCTGCACGAATACGGGTATCATCCGTGATATTAAAATTTTTGTCCAACGGCACATTAAAATCTACACGAATAATGGCTTTTTTCCCTGAAAAATCATAATTGTCAATGTTTTGCATAATGATAAATAAATTAGTTGATATTTTAATAACGCACAAAAATAATAAATATCCCGTAAGTTTACTATGATATACATCATATCAATAGATTTTTGTACTTTTGCAAATTGTAATAAAAATATTTTTTTAACAAGAACTAATGCAATTCAGCAAAATAATAGGACAAAAAGAAATAATTAGGCGATTTATCAATACGGTAAAAACCGGAAGGATAAGTCATGCTCAATTGCTACACGGACCGGAAGGTTCCGGTAAATTGGAGCTTGCCATTGCATTTGCTCAATATGTATCGTGTAAAAACCGTACAGAAACCGATTCTTGCGGAACTTGTCCTTCATGCAAAAAATACGAAAAATTAATCCATCCTGATTTGCATTTTGTTTTTCCGGTAGTACGCAGCAACAAATTCAGTAAGCCTGTGAGCGACAACTACATAGACGAATGGCGTTCTTTTATTTTAGAACACAAAAAACACCGATTAAGTGTTTGGTTGGATGTGATTGGCAATGAGAACGCGCAGGCAGGTATTTTTGCACACGAAAGCAGTGAAATCATTCGTAAATTAAATTTAAAAACTTTTGAGTCGGAATATAAAATAATGATTATTTGGTTACCCGAAAAAATGAATCTTTCATCGGCAAACAAATTGTTAAAAATGATTGAGGAGCCGCCGCAAAAAACTTTATTTTTAATGGTTTCTGATTATCCTGAGCAAATAATTAACACGATACGTTCACGTTCACAGTTTATTAGGATTCCGAAAATTGATGATGAAAGTTTAGCAGCAACATTATCTGAAACTTATCAATTAGCTGATAATGAGTTGAAACGTATTGTTAAACTTTCTAACGGCAATTATTTTAAAGCCATAGATGTTATTGAAGAGAGTGAGCAAGAAAAATACAATTTTGAGCTTTTTGTAAAACTGATGCGTTTGGCTTATGCTGCCAAAATTATTGAATTAACCCAATGGGTGGATGAAGTGTCGGAACTGGGGCGTGAAAGGCAAAAAAGCTTTTTATTGTATGTTTTGCGTTTAATGCGCGAAAATTTTATTTTAAACAGTGCTCCTTCAAAAAAAGAAGATTTAAATTATTTTACACTTGATGAAGAAAATTTTTCGATAAAATTTTCTACTTTTATACACAAGAATAATATCTTTGATATTAATGAAGAAATAAATAAAGCATATTTACACATAGAAAGAAACGGTATGGACAAAATTATTTTCCTTGATTTTGCTTTAAAATTAGTAAAACTATTAAGGAGAAAAGCAGCATAAATTAAAATACAAATAAAATGCTTATTTTAAAATAAAATATATTATAAAATATTGATAGTTAGAGGTTTTGTGAATATAGAAGTTGAGAATAAGCTATTTTGTAATTAATAATTTTCAAAAAGCATCCATACCGGATTTTAAATTATATATAAATTAAATTAAAAAATCATGGGATGCGATATAAATTCAAGAGGATGCAGTTGTGTATCGGGAACATCAAAAACGGGGAAAATTTCTTGTGGAAAATTAAATGTATATAACTGGTTAGATGATATTCCGGAAGGAATAAACCCGATGAATATTGTTGAGGTTCGTTTTAAAAATACACGTAAAGATTATTATATAAATGTTAATGAATTAAACCTTGAAGATGGTGAAATAGTTGCTGTTGAAGCATCTCCGGGGCATGATATGGTACTGTTTCTTTAACAGGACCATTGGTGTTACAACAATTAAGAAAAAATAACATTCCGCCAACAGGTGAGTTTAAAAAAGTTTACCGAAAAGCAAAACTTGCCGATATTGAAAAGTGGCAAAAAGCCATTGATTTGGAAGAAGAAACCATGATTAAAGCACGTGAAATTGCACAAAATCTTGGTTTAAACATGAAAATTGGTGATGTGGAATATCAGGGCGATGGAAATAAAGCAACTTTTTATTACATTGCCGAAGAACGTGTTGATTTTCGTGAATTAATAAAAGTTTTAGCCGAAGAGTTTAGAATACGCATCGAAATGAAACAAATTGGTGCACGCCAAGAGGCGGGACGAATTGGCGGAATCGGTTCTTGCGGGCGCGAATTGTGCTGTTCTACATGGATAACAAATTTTGTTTCGGTAACTACTAATGCAGCTAAAGATCAGGAATTGTCTTTAAATCCGCAAAAACTGGCAGGACAATGCGGGAAATTAAAATGTTGCCTTAATTTTGAACACGATGCTTATGTTGATGCACAAAAAGAGTTTCCTGATACCAATATTGCCTTGGAAACAAGGCAAGGCAAAGCATATCATTTAAAAACCGATGTGTACAAAAAAATGATGTGGTACTCTTTTGACCAAAATTATGCAGTAAACCTTACTGCTGTTCCGGTTGAAAGGGTACAGCAAATTATTGAAAAAAATAAAAGTGGTGAAATTGTTGAAGAACTGGTAAAAAAAGATACACTATTTACCGATTCTGTCACTGAATATACCGATGTACTTTCAAACGAAAGTTTACATAAATTTGACAATAAAAAGAAAAAAACCAGAAAAAAAAGAAGACGTCCGCCACAACAACGTAACCGTCCGCAAAGAAAAGGAAATGGACAGTCATGATAATTGTATAGTTTTTGAAATACCGTTTTAATTTATAAATCAGGCAATTAATGTTTAAATATATTTCTATTATTTTAGTTATTTTAATAAGTGCTTGCAACAGAACCGCTTATTTTGACAGTAGTTTAGATATCCCTAATAGTACATGGGATGCTGAAAAAGCTGCAGTTTTTGATTTTACGGTAAAAGACAGTGCACGGATTTTTGATTTGTTTATAAAAATTACCAATGACAATAATTACCGTTACAGTAATTTGTGGTTATTGGTAAAAACATCGGTAAAAGAAGGGGATATTGCTTATGATACATTAGAATATTTTTTGGCTGATGAAAGAGGTAAATGGTTGGGAACTAAAGATGGAGATGAGTTTTCAAATGAATTTTTATATAAAAATAAAGTCCGTTTTCCCCGAAAAGGTAAGTATTCTGTTGAAATTATTCAATTAATGCGTGATGAAAAATTAAAAGGGATTGATAAAGTAGGATTTAAAATAGAAGATAAATAAATTAATGTTTAAGCTAAAAAAATAAATTGGAATCATAATAGATTTTCAATTTACTTTTTTAGGTTTAATTATAAAATCACAACTCTAAAATATAAAGCTATACAGTGGGAAAGAATAAATTAGCAAAATTTGAAGAAATGAAAGGTTTTGATAATGTTTATCAAACCGATTTTAAAGAAGTATTAAATAAAGATTTTTACCTGAAAGGTAAATGGCATAAAGAGGTTTTTAAAAACAATCATCCGATTGTTCTGGAATTAGGCTGCGGAAAAGGTGAATATACTGTTGGACTGGCGCAACGCTATCCCGACAAAAATTTTATAGGGGTAGATATTAAAGGAGCAAGAATATATAAAGGTGCAAAAGCTGCCTTGGAAAAAAATTTACAAAACGTTCGTTTTATTCGTACCCGGATTGATTTTATTTTATCGTTTTTTGCAGATAATGAGGTAAGCGAAATTTGGCTTACTTTTCCCGACCCGCAACCCAAAAAGTTTAAAAAACGATTAAGTTCTTCGATGTTCTTAAATCGTTATGCTAAATTTTTAAAAAAGGATGCGCAAATACATTTAAAAACAGATAATAAATTATTGTACGAATACACAAAAGCATTAGCAGAAGTCAATAATTTTAAAATTATTACCGCTTGTGCCGATGTATATAATAACAATACCCTGCCCGAAGAAGTAATAAATATCCAAACTTTTTATGAAAAACAATTTCTGGCAGAAAAGAAAAATATACATTACTTAAACTTTGTTTTACATAACATATTGCCGTATATTGAACCCGAAGAATTTAATGATAAATTTGCAAAAGAGATTATTTCCTGATTTGAGCATCAAATAATTGGTGAATTTAATGCTAATTATTGTTTAACTAAGGACTTATTTAATTTTAGAATCCAAAATCAATCGTTTGAAAAAATTTGTAAAAAATATTTTACTTATTTTTAACCTTTTAGCGGCAACGGCTATTTTATTTGCTTATGCTTCGGCATACATCAGCCCTGCCGATGTTCCCTTTTTTGCTTTTCTGGGCTTGCTTTATCCTTTTTTATTATTCATAAATATTCTTTTTATATTGTTTTGGCTTTGGCGAAAGGATAAATTTTTTATGATTTCGGTATTTGCAATAATCATTGGATGGAATTTTCTTGCAAGTTTTTTTCAAATAAACTTTAATAAAAAAGATTTTAAAAAAAATGAAAAATCATTAAAGGTTTTATCCTATAACGTTCGGGTTTTTAATCTTTGGAATTGGTCGGCTGATAAAAACAGGCGAATAAAAACCTATGATTTTATTAAAGATACTCATGCAGATATTGTCTGCTTACAAGAATTTTATTCGAGTAAGCGTTTAGGGAAAAACGCCGTTGATTCATTACAAAAAAACTCAAATTTGACCTACAAGTATGTATCTTTTACCAAAAACAAAACTAAAGTTTATCATCACGGTATAGCTATATTTTCAATCTATCCTATTGTTTACAAGGGAACTGTTAAATTAGAGAATTTTGAAAATTTTTGTATTTATGCCGATATTAAAACCGGTAAAGATACTTTGCGTGTGTATAATGTTCATTTAGAATCTATTCACCTTGGAGATGTTGATTATCAGGCAATTGATAATTTAGACAACGATACATTAAGCAATGCCGTTCATTATAAAAATATTTTAAAAAAACTGAAAACTGCCTATATAAACCGTGCGCGGCAGGTAGATTTAATAGCTGCACATATCGAAAAGTCGCCTCATAAAGTAATTCTTTGCGGCGATTTTAACGATCCGCCTTTTTCTTACTCCTATCATCGCATAACACGGAAACTTACCGATGCTTATATGCGTTCCGGTATTGGTTTTTCAAGCACTTATATTCATCGTTTTTCAATTTTTAGAATTGATTATATTTTACATACTCCTTCTTTAAAATCCTATAACTACAAACGCTTTAAAGTAGAATTATCCGACCATTATCCTATTGAAACGGATTTTTTAATTGAATAATATCATTGGCTTGTATATATGAACACATAAAATTTCAAATAATTATTATTTCGAAGTTTATAACCCTTGAATTTGGTTGGCAAACGGGCTTTTTGCTTCAATTCCTGCTGTGTACCCGTATTGCAGCTCTCGTACCACAGCTCTCCTGAGCTGTGAAAATTTTACCTGGTAAAAATAAAATCTGTGCGAATCTGAGTAATATGTGGATATACTTTATTTTGCACCTTTTGTGCTATGTTTTAGCTAAGTATTTATCAAAAAATTAAAAAGGTAAATTTCTCAAATCAACATTTCCACCGGATAAAATAATCCCCGTTTTTTTACCTTGAAACATTAACGGATGTTCAAGTACTGCTGCCAAAGGAACTGCCGATGAAGCTTCGATAATTATTTTCATTCGTTCCCAAATTAAACGCATTGCATTAATTATAGCTTCTTCACTTACGGTTAAAATATTATCTACTTTATCCGATATTATCTTAAAAGTAAGTTCACTTAAAGAAGTACGTAAACCATCGGCAATAGTGTTAGGGTTTACCGAAGGTAAAAGCATTCCTGATTTAAAAGAACGATAGGCATCATTAGCCATTTCCGGTTCTGCCGCAAAAACTTTTATTTTTGGATTAAAACCTTTTGAAGCAATAGCTGTTCCGCTAATTAATCCGCCACCGCCCACAGGTGCCATTACAATATCTAAATCCGGTTTTTTTTGTAAAAGTTCGAGTGCTGCAGT
>JAKIUH010000321.1 GCA_021647685.1 Bacteroidales bacterium | reverse complement strand
TCAAGATTTTCCATATCTTTATTTATCTATTTTTACTGCAATTGAAAAAAACGAATGTTCCTCATCCACAGGGTTTACTTCTATATCCAGAGGGTTTGAAGAAGTAAGTGCTACTTGAATTAAGCCAATGTGTGCACCGCCTTTTTTGCCCGGAGGCAATTTTCTTTGTTCCCTTTTGTATTCTCTCAATTCTTCTCTGTCCAGTGAATTGATTACTTCACTTTTTTCAATTATTGTGATTATATCATCCGTTTTAACTAAATTTCCTGTCATAAATGTATAGTAATCATTATGTTCTGCAATGAGTACCATTCCTGTACCAATATCTTTATCATTTGCCAATTTACTTCGTTCAGCCGAATAATAAGAGATATTTTGTGCTAACTCTATAAAAATTTTAAATACTTTTTTCCCAGCTTTTGGACTATGCTTTAATAATCCTCCAATATAGGTACCAATTACTTGAAGAATATGATCGTCAATAGGTCCTTTATAAGACAATGGAGTATTATTTCCAAGTGTTCTGTATAAATCTAATATATTTGAATTTAACTGGTTGTCCATCCTATATTAATTTGGGACTAAATTTATTTTTATATTTGTTTCAATCATAAAATCTTCAATTTCTTCCAATTCGTCTTCAATATCTTCTTCGTCGGCATCATAGTACCAGTTTACTTTTACATCTCCTCCGGCAGCTTCATATCTTTTTAAAATATTTAAAATATCGATAATACATTTTGAGGAGCTGGTATTAAAATAACGTAAACGAAAATTAAAAATCAAAGGTTTTTTAACTTCTGTTGTATATTGTTTTAACCAATCGTAAAGAGGAGTATAAAACTCAATCGTATCTTCAAGATATGATTCTCCGGCAAGTTCACAAACCCCTGTTTCAACATTAAAATCTACAGTAGGGATAAAATTTACACCATGTTTTCCTTCGATATGAATATTTTCCATGCTCCTTAATTTTTATTTACTCTGACATTTAATATATAGAACGAATTTTCATCATCCACCGGAACAACACTGTATTCCAAAGGATAATCTGCAGTGAGTGCAACTTGTACCAATCCGATATTTCCACCGCCCGGTACTCCCGAAGGCATATTTCTTAATTTTCTTTTATATTGTCGTAATTTTTGTCTGTCAAGAATATTAATTGTCTCACATTTTTGAATTACCGGCAATATATGCTTTTTTTCAATTAAATTACCGGTTGAAAAGCTATAATGATCTTTAAATTCGCGAAGCATCAAAATTCCCACTCCATAAAGATTTCCTTCGTCATTTTTTTGTCTTTCTGCCGAGTAATAAGAAATATTTTGTGCCAATTCAATAAATATCTTAAATAACTTTTTACTAACTCGCGGATTGTTCGATAGTGAATATTCTATATTTTCAGCGATTACCGACAAAACCTGAGCATCAAATGGTCCGTTATATGATATTATTGTACTGTCTATTAAGTCTATATACATCTGGTATGCATTTTCAGCTGTATTCATCAAAAAAACTTTCTTAATTTTCAAATAGTACTACTATTTTCATGCCATACTTTTGATGTTAATAATAATTAATTAAAGTTAAGCATTAAACACTTAAAGTACAATATTATATAATTTTTATTAGTTAATTAAATTTTTTATTAAAAAAAATCAATATTTGGTGGTAAAAATATAAAATTTTACACACAAAATAAATAAATTTTATTTAATCAAAAAACAGGAAACTATGTTTTTACGATTTTGACCTATATATTCATATAAAATAGTATATTTATTGTAAATTTATAGAGAATAATTTAAAAATTTGATATTTTTACGATAATCTGTTTATCAGTGTATTATTTGAGATTTTTAGATTTATTTATCTTTAATTGATGTCTTGTGTACTTATCATATAAAGTTGTACTAAATATAAATTAGGCAGATATAAACTATTAACTTACTTTTGTGCTCTTTTTGAATTGGAAAAATAAATTTTAGTATGCAGAATATCAGAAATATTGCAATTATTGCCCATGTTGATCACGGGAAAACCACTTTAGTAGATAAAATGCTTATTGCTACCGGACAATTTAAAGATCATGAAAAACCCGGTTCGTTAATCATGGATAATAATGACTTAGAAAAAGAACGCGGAATTACTATTTTATCAAAAAATGCTTCTGCCATATATAAAGGTGTTAAAATTAATATTATTGATACTCCCGGACACGCCGATTTTGGTGGTGAAGTTGAACGTGTGTTGAATATGGCAGATGGTGTATTATTATTGGTCGATGCTTTTGAAGGACCTATGCCTCAAACCCGTTTTGTACTACAAAAAGCACTTAATCTTGGTTTAAAACCTATTGTGGTTATTAATAAAGTAGATAAGCAAAATTGCCAGCCCGATGTTGTGCAGGAGCAAGTTTTTGATTTGATGTTTAATCTTGGTGCCAGCGAAGAACAATTGAATTTTCCTACGCTTTATGGTTCGGCAAAAAACGGTTGGATGGCTTTTGAAGACTGGAAAATTGTTGGAAAGGACATTACTCCTTTGCTGGATGCTATTTTGGAACATATTCCTGCACCAGATTATTTAAAAGGCACGCCTCAATTATTGATAACCGCTCTTTCTTATTCAAGCTATGTAGGTAGAATTGCCATAGGGCGCTTGCATCGTGGAGAGCTCAAAGTAGGAATGCCTATTTCTTTAGTAAAAAGAGATGGTGCAGTAGTGCGCTCAAAAGTAAAAGAGCTTTTTATTTTTGAAGGTTTGGAACGTAAGAGTGTTGAAAGTGTTCAGTCGGGCGAAATTTGCGGTTTAGTGGGAATCGAAGGTTTTGATATTGGCGATACGGTTGCTGATTTTGAAAACCCTGAAGCATTAGACCCCATAGCTATTGATGAACCTACTATGAGTATGGTGTTTACCATAAATGATTCGCCGTTTTTTGGTCAAGATGGTAAATTTGTTACTTCGCGTCATTTAAAAGACCGTTTAAATAAAGAACTGGAGAAAAATCTTGCATTAAGGGTTGAAGAAACTGATTCGGCAGATAAATTTAATGTTTACGGACGTGGTGTATTGCATTTATCAGTTTTAATTGAGACCATGCGTCGCGAAGGATATGAATTACAAGTTGGTCAGCCGCAGGTTTTATTTAAAACAGTTGCCGGCGAAAAGCAAGAGCCTATTGAGGAAATGACTATTGATGTTGCAGAAGAGTTTGCCGGTAAAGTTATAGATTTGCTTACCAACCGTAAGGGCGAAATGCTTACCATGGAAACAAAAGACGATAGAGTGGTTTTGGAATTTAAAATTCCTTCGCGCGGTATTATTGGTTTGCGTACCAAAATGCTTACACAAACTAATGGCGAGGCTATTATGTCGCATCGCTTTATTGGCTATGAGCCTTATAGAGGTGAAATTGAAAAAAGGCAAAACGGTTCCTTGATTTCTATGGAAACCGGACAGGTATTTGCTTATGCTTTGGATAAATTGCAAGACCGGGGTAAATTTTTTATTGCTCCTACTCAAAAAGTTTATGCCGGACAGGTAATCGGAGAAAGTTCAAAAAGCAGAGATATTGTTGTAAATGTTTGTAAATCAAAAAAATTAACCAATATGCGTGCATCCGGTGCTGATGATAAAGTACGAATTGCACCTCCTATTGTTTTTAGTTTAGAAGAGGCTCTTGAATATATTCAGGAGGATGAATACGTTGAAATTACACCGGCGACTTTTCGTATCCGGAAAATTATTTTAAATGAAATAGAACGTAAAAGGTCAAATAAGAAATAAATTTTTAATTCAGACTTTTAAGTCTTTTATTTTTTTACTATCTTTGTTTTACAAAATTAAGTGTTTGAGGTCAAAAAATTACTTAATTTAATTTCAATTATTCATTTTAAACTAAAATTAATTAATTATGTCAAGAGTAGTAACAGAACCTTGCGTAGGATGTAAACACGGCGAATGTGTAGAAGTTTGTCCGGTAGATGCATTTTACGAATTAGACAATATGCTTGTAATTAATCCTGATGAATGTACCGATTGCGGTGCTTGTGAGCCTGAATGTCCGGTAGAAGCAATTTTTCCTGATGATGAGGCAGATGAAAAATGGATTAAGATTAATGCAGAAGCAGATTTTGATAACATTAAAAATGTAACTTCAAAAGACGAGATTACAAAACCGTCATAAATATTTGCCGGTTATAAAAAAAAGCCTTGCAGAAATGTAAGGCTTTTTTATTTGGTGTTAAGAAAACAACATATTTTCCACAAAATTACGGTAATCTTTTATAGCCCGTGTTATAATATCGTGTGCATCTTTTTTGCCGTAAACATGGGTTATTTCGCAATCGCGTTTTTCGCCGGGCATATCTTTATAGGTTAAAAAATAGTGCTTTAAGCGATTAATTACCGGTTGTGGTAAATCTTTAATGTCTTTATACTGACTGTAAACCGCATCATTTTTTAATACTGCAATAATTTTATCATCGGCTTCATTGCCGTCAATCATTCGTAAACCTCCAATAGGTACAGCTTGTACCAAGATATCACCGTGTGTAATTTCTTTTTCAGTCAAAACACAAATATCCAAGGGGTCACCATCACCTACAATATCCGGGCGTTTTAAAATTGTGGAACTTTTTTCAGCTACGTTTTTATCACAATAGGTTTGGGGTATGAAACCATAAAGTGCCGGCAAAATACTCGAATATTTTTGCGGACGATCCAGCATTAAATAGCCACTAGCTTTGTCTGCTTCGTATTTTACTGTGTCTGTGGGTACCATTTCAATAAATGCCGTTAATGCATTTGGGCTTTCTTCACCAATTTCAATACCGTGCCAAGGGTGTGATTTATAGCGTAATCCCATTAATTTACCAATAGGGTCTATTGATTTTCCTGTTGCCATTGTGTTGATTTTATATTAAAATGCAAAAATAATGAAAAATTTACGGATACCTTCTGCTGATTTTAATTTTTCTTCCTTAATATTTATAATAGTTGATAGTTTTAGAGATTTAAGGTAGATGAAGTTATTGTTTTTTTATTCTTCTTTCAATTCACTCAATTCTAACCAACGCATCTCTTTTTCATCTATTTCTTCCAGTAATTTTGAATATTCTTCTGATTTTTTGATGAGTTCATCATCGCTTAAAGTTCCTGAATTCATTAAGTTTTCAATTTCTATTTTTTTATTTTCCAATTCGGGAAGTAAAGTTTCAAGTTCTTTAAACTCTTTTTGTTCTTTATAGCCGAATT
>JAKIUH010000320.1 GCA_021647685.1 Bacteroidales bacterium | reverse complement strand
CCGTGTCTTGATAATCTGATTTTTACAGGCATAATTTAAAAATTTAGTTTAAAAATGTCCGCAAAAGTAAGTTTTATATATGTAATATACAAATTTTATTATGCTATTCAGAGGCTAAATCTTGGCTGAAAGCAAAATCTTATTTAGATGCTTGCAAGTTTGAGGAAAATTCTTGATAAATAATAAACTAATATCAATAAAAGTGTTTACTCTTTATCAATAATTAATACTTAGCTAATTGATTGATTGTTTATTGTTAAAAGTAGCCCCACCAGGATTATTCTAATGTGTCTAAAAGTTTCTAAAAGTTTGTTATTGAGTTTATAATAACTATATTTGCAGTCATTTAAAAACCAGTAAATTCATTAAGCTACCTGAAAAAGTGTTACCTATAGTGTTACCTGATGCGAATTAACTTTTATTTAAAAAATAAAGATACCGATAAAGAAATACCTATTCTGTTAAGTTTTTATTTTAACCGTAAAAGGCTGCAGTACCATACTGGTATCAGCTGTAAATATAATCAATGGAATGTGAAAAAACAATATATTTATGGAAATACTCAACAGGTTGCCGCTAAAAATAATTTATTAAGGCAAATAAAATCTTTTTTGGAAACTGAATATTCAAATGATATTGCTAATGGTAAGTTTTTTGACCGAATCCACTATAAAACATTACTGGATGAAAAATTTAAGGGAAAGAATAATAGTTCAGATGAGCAACTTTCTTTTTGGCAAATTTTTAATTTGGCAATTGAAAACAAAAGTAAATACATTAAGACGGGTACGGTTAAAAAATACATTTCTTTAAAAAATCATTTGCAGAAATTAGAAAAAAAACTCAATATCAAACTTAGCTTTGAAAAAATTAATAAAGATTTTTATGAAACTTTTATAGATTATTTTATTGAAGCTGGTAATTTGAATAGTACTATTAAAGAAAAACAGTTAAAAACATTTAACTCATTTCTAAATTGGGCAGTTGAAAAAGAATATATTGAACAAAATCCTTTTAAAAATATTAAGTTTCCCTATAAAAATAGTCCTACAGATAGTTTTGCTCTTACAGAAAAACAATTAAAACACCTTTTGAATTTTGATTTATGCAATAATGAACGTTTGGATAAAGTAAGAGATGTATTTTGCTTCGAATGTTATACCGGTTTGCGGTATTCTGATACTCAGGAAATTAAAGAAATAAACAAAGACAATCGTTTTTTGCGGGTAATTGTGAAGAAAAAATCTGAGCCACTGACTGTTCCACTTTTGCCGGAAGCCGAAAATTTACTTTTTAAATATTTTAATAAGAATCAGCAGTTCCCTAAAATCTCAAATCAAAAAATGAATTCATATCTCAAAGAGCTTGGTAAAATTGTGGGATTTAATGACGAAATGGAATTTCTGAAAATATCGGGCAATAAAGAAACTAAAATAATAAAAAAGCAATATGAGCTGCTGACTACGCACGTTGGGAGGCGTACGTTTGTAACTTTAAGTGTGCAAAAAGGCATGGATATTTTTCTTATAAGAAAAATAACTGGACATGCTAATTTAGATACTTTTATGCGCTATTATAAAATTAATGAGTTGATTGCAGCCGAAAAATTTGTGCAAATGTGGGATAGATACCACTCGAATTATGCGAATATTGACATAATTAAAAACCTGTTAATCAAAAATGTAGATGTTGAAACTATTGCTTTTGCTTTTGGAATTGAAAAAAACGAAATTGAAAAACTAAACGGAGTGTAAATAGTGTAAATAGTGTAAATGGGTGTTTGTTATATTTTGATTATCAGAAAATAATAGAAGAAAAAATCTTTACACTCTCTTTACATTCTTTACACTTTTGTTTTTTTAAAATTTTTTTATCCAAATGGGATTAAGAAAATTAAAAGAATACCGAAATGCACCACAAATGCGTGTACTAAAAAGCGAGCCGGACAAAAACGGTAAGTTTCCTGCAAGGATGATAATTGTTTTGTTGGCGGTGCTTGTTGGAACAATAACTTTTAAAGATGCTCAAAACAATGATGATGAAACAATAAAGGAATTTGTGAAAAAAACCGAAAAATCGGACGGAAAAACAAGAGAGCGTTTTAAAATTTGCATTAATATTTTACCCGCATTACGTAATGCATTCATGTTTTGCCTATCGGCAACACGAATGCTTAGTTGTTAGGTGCTGGGCTTTCTTCATTCCTTCAATTCTTTTTACTTCTGTTAGCATATTTTTCAGCGGTGGCAAAGACATGCTTATTGCCAAGTTTTGGCTTTTGCGGTCGGCATTGTGCGACTTGGCAATGTGTATGGCTTTTAGCTTTGGCTTTCATATCTTCATTGTCTATTCTTTTTGAAATTTTCTGCTTGCTCAAATATTTCAACATAAACTTCATCTCTTTCTACTGGTGGATAACCGTGTTCGTCCAATAATAGAATTAATCCGACTTTTAAAGCTGATTTAATATCTTCTCGTTTGCTCCAGTCAGGGAATCTTGCTTGTTCATCAACTAAGTCTTTTACTGCTTTTGCTAATTCAATTAGTTTGTCTTCCGGATATTTAAAGTCATATTTTATACACAATTCTTTCAAAATATCGTAAAATGCTTTTTCCTCAAAATCAATTCCATTTCTTCACCTGCGGTAAATTCCTTTTGCACTTCCCAAGTCAGATTGGTTAAATGTTCTGCCATTTCCTCATAAACTTCACTACGCAAAACATCATCTTCTTTTCTTTCGTTGTATTTCTCAACCAAGGATTGCATTTTCTTTGAAAAATCAATTCCTTTTACTTTATTAACTTTTTTAATTTCTCCAATGGCTTTGGCTAAAAGTTGTTGAAGTAGTTTTATTTTAGTGTTGGGTAATTTAATTTTATCAATCTTAGCCAAATAATCTTCATCAAAAAGGTCTTGTTCTGTTTCGGCTTCATCTCCAAGTTTAAAAATTTCTTGAACGCCATCACTTTCCAAAGCATCTTTTATCATTTCTCGAACTTTAGCGTTCATCTGTGCTGTGTCTGGTGCATTTCCTTTTGTTAGTTTAAAAACGATTGAGCGAACAGCTAAATAAAAGTGTGTAAAATCTCTTTCCTTTTGTGTTAATTGTTCACTCCCTGCACAAATATCATAAGCTGCTTTTAAACGCTTAACCAAGCCCATAAAACGAGTTTCATGCTCTTTGGTTATCTGTACATATTCAGCAGCCATATTTAACGTATTTAACTGTTCTAATGCAGAGCCACCAAAATATTTTGAATTGTCAAACTTATGAAATAGTTTGGCTAATAAATCCAAATGATTTTTAACAACAATCAAGGATTCTTGAATATCCTCAAAATTTTCTTCATCGCCTTTGTTGTATTTTGCTAATGCAAGATTCATTTGTTTTTTAATACCAATGTAATCAACAACCAATCCTTTATTTTTACCTCTGAACTTTCTATTCACACGAGAGATAGTCTGAATTAAATTGTGTTGCCTGATTGGTTTGTCAATGTAAATTGAATCCAAGAATGGAACATCAAAACCAGTTAGCCACATATCAACAACAATAGCGATTTTAAAATTGGATTTTTCATTTTTAAACTGTCTGTCTAATTCTTTGCGGTACTCTTTTGTACCGAGTAAATCATACATTTCCTTTGGGTCGTCTTTTCCTCTGGTCATTATCATTTTGATACGCTCCATTGGTTTGATTTCCCTTTTCTCTTTATCTGTAAGAACAGCACCTTCTTCTGCAACTTTTATCTCTGCCCATTCGGGTCTTAGAGCAATTACATTTTTATAAAAATCAAAAGCAATTTCACGTTTATAGCACACAAACATTGCTTTCCCTTTTACTGTTGAGCCTTCTGATACTCTTTTTTCGTAGTGATTTACAAAATCTTCAGCTAATTTCTGCAAACGGTCAGGGTCGCCAAGAATAACTTTCATTGTGGCTGTTGCCTTTTTACTTTCCTCTATCTGATATTCGTTAGCTCCTTCTTTTGCCGCTTGTTCATAATACTTTTCTATCTTCTCTAACTCTTCATTGTGCAAAATTACTTTAGCTGCCCGACCTTCATAAACAATCTTTACTGTTATTTCGTCTCTTACCGATTCTGTCATTGTGTAGGCATCAACGACTTTTCCGAAAACATCTAAGGTTGCATCTATTGGTGTTCCTGTAAGTCCTACAAAAGTTGCATTGGGTAATGAATTGTGCAGGTATTTGGCAAAACCAAAACTCTTTTTTACGCCCTCAGAAGTTACTTTTACTTTTTGGTCTAAATTGGTTTGACTTCTATGTGCTTCATCTGAAATACAAATAACATTTGTTCTTTCAGTTAGCAGTTCTGTATCTTCTGTAAATTTGTGAATAGTGGTTAAGAAAACGCCACCGCTTTTTCTGCCTTGAAGCAAGGTTCTTAACTCGGCTCGGCTCTCAGCACTTTTTACATTATTATCTCCAATAAAAGTTTTGGCGTTGGTAAATTGCCCTGAAAGTTGATCATCCAAATCGGTCCTATCGGTTATCAATACAATACTTGACATACATGATGCTATTGATTGGTATAATAACAAACAAAAAGGCTTAGGTAAAAAGTTTTATGCAGAAGTTAAGGAGTTTATCAATAAACTTAAAATAAATCCTTATTACGAGTTAAAATATGATGTAGTTCGTTGTTTGCCTTTAAAAAAGTTTCCCTATACAATGCATTTTACCCTAAACGAAAAAGATAAAGTAATTGTAATAAGAGCCGTTTTTCATACAAGTAGAAACCCGAAATTTTGGAATAAAGGATAAAAAGCCGGATATGTTCCGGCTTTTTTTATTTTATCTCATCCAAATTGTAAATTACTCTTGTTGCAAAATCTATTGGCAAACCAATAAATGAAAATAGAATATCAAAAATTAAAGCTCCAGTTTTTGTTTTACGAACTACTTTAATTGGAGCCATTTCATACCCTTTGCTTTTCACTGTTATAATAGAATTGTCTTTCAAAGCTTTTTTTTGACACTTTAACTTTTGTCGGTACATTACCAATAAAATTCCTATTTTAATAAACTTTAACACTATCGGCTGTGCCTTTTACTGATACATGTGATTTTGTCCCTGTGAAAATTGTTGCATAGCTTTGAAAAATTACCGAAGATTATAATTGTTAAAATACTTTTCATTATGATTATTTTTTCTTTTTATTTGTATAATAAAGAACACAATTGACATCAAAATTTGATACACCTTCGTTTACTGTAAAAGTATATAAATTTGGATTATTCATATCCAAATTA
>JAKIUH010000319.1 GCA_021647685.1 Bacteroidales bacterium | reverse complement strand
GGCAATATTGTTCACACAAACAGATTTATTAGGGCAGAAAACAAAAAAAGTGCTTTCAGTAAAAAGAGTTAAAACAGCACCGCGTATTGATGGTAAGCTGGATGATGCAGTTTGGAAAGATGCACCTGTGGCAAAGGATTTTGTGCAATTTGATCCTTACAACGGAAAAGAACCAACAGAACCAACAGAAGTGAAAATTGTTTATGACGATGAAGCCATATATTTTGGAGCCATGATGTACGAAAGTAAACCGGACAGTATTTATACAATTATGACAAAACGTGATGCCGGTTTTGAGGGAATAGCAGATATTTTTGTTATTTCCATAAGTCCGTTTAACGATGGAATTAATTCCAACATATTTATCGTTTCGGCAGCAGGTGTACAATCAGAAATTAAGGGTTCAGCCAATGGTTCTGATAAGAATTGGGATGTTGTTTGGGAAAGTGCGGTTAGTATAACTGATAGCGGTTGGATTGCTGAAATTGAAATTCCTTATTCTGCGCTGCGGTTTTCTAAAGAACATGTTCAAACTTGGGGTATAAACTTTTTCAGAACCATTCAACGTTTACGTGAAGGCACAAGTTGGAATTGGATAAATAATGAAATAGATGGTTTTACAAATCAGCAAGGTGAAATTACCGGACTCGAAGGCATTAAACCGCCCTTGCGTTTATCTTTTACACCATATGCATCAGGATATGTCGAAAAAAATTCCGAAAATAATTATTGGGATAAAGGTTTGCGCGGAGGTATGGATGTAAAATGGGGAATTAACGAAAGTTATACCTTAGATATGATGCTAATTCCTGACTTTTCGCAAGTGCAAAGTGATGACCAGATTTTGAATCTTACAGCTTTTGAAACAAAGTATGAAGAAAGAAGACCATTTTTTACCGAAGGAACTGAACTTTTTAATAAAGCAGATATCTTTTATTCTAAAAGAATAGGTTCAACGCCAATAAATATTTGGGATGCTTATGATGGGCTTGGTGATAATGAAGAAGTTATTGAAAATCCTGCTGAAACTCAAATTATTAATGCCACAAAAATAACCGGACGTTCAAAAAATGGTTTTGGCTTAGGTTTTTTCAATGCAATGACCTCAAACACCTATGCTCTTATAAAAGATACCCTTTCCGGAGCTGAACGAGAAGTAAGCACACAGCCCTTTACTAATTATAATATTTTGGTTTTTGATCAGAATCTAAAGAATAATTCTTATGTTAGTTTGATTAATACAAACTTTTTAATTCCCGGTAATGATTATATGGCAAATGTTACTGCCGGCGAATTTTTATTCAAAAATAAAAAACAAAACTATCAATTTAACGGAACTGTGGGCTTAAGTCAAAAATACAGCAATACTGATAAAAATGAATTTGGTTATAAGTATAACTTAGCTTTTGCAAAAACAGGCGGGAAATATCGTTTTGGATTAAGACAAGAACTAATTGATGATAAATTTGACCCGAACGATATGGGTTTCTTGCTTTTTAATGATTTTATATCAACCAGGGCTGATGTCAGTTATCAAACATTACAACCCTTTGGACGTTTCATAAATTTTAAAATTCGTTTTGATACCCGGCATCAAATGACCTATGACACAAAAGAATTAATGTATTGGCAAATAGGCATGAATACATCGGTAACTTTTCAATCATATTGGGATATTGGCTTTTTTTACGATAATTATCCACTCGGGCAGTATGATTTTTACGAAGCACGTAAAGATGGACAGGTATATTATATCGAGCCTTCTCAATTTGGAGGGATTTTTATGGGAAGCGATCGTCGTAAAAAGTTTTCTTTTCGCGTTTTTGCTATGACATGGACCTCCCGGTCTGAACATAATCAACATACCTACCGTGGAAGAATTTCCCCCACATTTAGGGCTACCGATAAATTAACTTTTAGTTTAGCACTTAGTCCCGCTTTTCAAATCAACGATATAGGCTATGCCGATGAAATTTCCGATACGGTAATTATGGGCTTACGTGACCGTAAAACCATTTCCAATACTTTTACTATCGATTATTCAATTACCGATAAAATGTCGATGAGTATGCGTATCAGGCACTATTGGTCTTCGGCAAAATACAAAAAGTTTTTTAAGCTCAAAGAAGATGGAAGCCTGACAGAAAGTGTGGAATATAATGATAATCAAGATATTAATTTTAATGCTTTTAATGTTGATTTTGTTTATACATGGCGTTTTGCACCGGGCAGCGATGTATTATTTATTTGGAAAAACTCAATATACAGTGCTGATGATTATGTAATCGACGATTATTTTGACAATATAAACACAATGTTTAAAGAACCTCAAACTAACTTATTGTCAATAAAAGTCTTATACTATCTTGATTATTTATATTTGAAACGGAAAAAATAAATTAATTTTTTAAAATTAGGGCGGCTACAGGCTTTTCGCTCGTAGTCCTCAAAGCAAAGCCGGCAAAACATCGCCCCAAAAGTAGCTCTGTTCCGCCGCTCTTTTGGGGCGTGTTTTGCATTCGGCTTTGCTTTTGCGGGCTATCCGCTTCAATCCCTGCCGCGTACCCGTAGCACAGCTCTCCTGAGCTGTGATTGTAAGTTGCCACTTCGTACCACATATACAATCGTTTTTTGTTTCGCATTTATTGATGTGTTTGATTTTTAAACCCACCAAGTTCTTAAAAAAATCAAAGTGGCGATTCTTAATTGCCATTTTTTGTTGATTGTTAATTGCGAAAATTTGACGATTGCAAGTTACTGCTTACAGCAGATTTTATCAAATATCTTTGAGGTAAAATAGCCGTAGAATAAATGCTATGGTATAATGTATCCGGTTAAAGATAGGCACAAGTGTCATGTCAAGCATGTTTTAGTCACACCAAGCTTCGTTCTTTTTGCGTAGAACTTTGTTGAAAATTTTGACCATAGCTACTGCTATGCTAAAAATTTTCGCCTTGTTCTACACAAAAATAACTTCAACTTATACGACACAACATACTTGACATGACACTAGCCAAAAAAAAAGAATATTTTGCAAGCATTTCAAAAAAAATAAATCTGTGAAAATCTGATTAATCTGTGAAAATCTAACTAATCTGTGGATATATATTATTCCGCACCTTTGGCGCTCACAATCGTTATTTAATAAAATTTAATATACAAATTCCGATTAGGATATAAAATCCTGACTAGATAGAAGAATAAATTTGCAAAATAATCTTTTATTTTATCGGGCAATAATGATTTTTTAATATATTTATCATAAAATATAAAATAAGCTAATGGGTTCAAATTCTTCATCAAACGGACACGGTTTTGGAACCGCACCTGTTTTCCTTGCTGCCATAAGCACAATTCTCGGTGCAATTTTATTTTTACGTTTTGGATATGCCGTTGGCAATCTTGGGCTATGGGGTACTTTGATGATTATTGTTCTTGGTCATGCTATTACCATACCCACAGGACTTGCTATTGCTGAAATTGCTACAAACCTGAAAGTAAAGGGTGGGGGAGAGTACTATATTATTAGTCGTTCTTTTGGTTTGTCAATAGGCGGAGCTATTGGTTTGGCTTTGGCTATTTCTCAGATAATTTCCATTGCTTTTTACATGATTGCTTTTGCCGAAGCATTTACTCCGCTATTCCCGTATATTGAGCAAAAGTTTGGTTTTATTCCCGATGTACGTATGATTAGTTTACCCGGAGCAGTATTACTGATAATTTTTATGCTCACAAAAGGAGCCGATTTAGGTGTAAAAATGCTTTGGGTAGTGGCTTCAATTTTGGCCGTTTCTTTAATTTTGTTTTTTATGGGCGGAACGGAAACTTCAGAGCATATCGGTTTATTTGATAAAATTGAAAACGGAGACGGTTTTTTTATAGTTTTTGCCATTGTTTTTCCGGGATTTACCGGAATGACTGCCGGTGTAGGCTTATCCGGCGATTTAAAAGACCCCGGAAAGTCAATCCCCTTGGGTACACTTGCTGCAACACTTACCGGAATGTTGATTTATACACTGGTGGTGCTTAAATTATATTTTAATGCAAGTCCCGAAGAATTAGTAAGCGACCAGTTAATTATGAGCAAAATAGCATTATGGGGACCGGTTATTCCTATTGGATTGGCTGCCGCTTCGCTTTCATCGGCAATAGGTTCTATTCTTATTGCTCCACGGACATTACAGGCTATTGCAAAAGACAATATTTTTCCTTGGAAAAAACTAAACCAAATTTTGGCTTCTGGAAAAGGTGAAGAAAACGAGCCCGTTAAAGCACTATTTATTGTTTCGCTAATTGCCATTACTTTTATCATCTTGGGCGATATTAATTTTGTGGCTAAGCTAATCAGTATGTTTTTCATGACTACATACGGTGCTTTGTGTGCTATTTCGTTTTTAGAACATTTTGCAGGAAATCCTTCTTATCGTCCTACTTTTCGTTCAAAATGGTATTTGTCTTTAATAGGTGCCGTGTTAAGTGTGTTGATAATGTTACAAATGCAGCCCGTATATGCAATTTTGGCATTTACTGTGTTGTATTTGACATATCTGGGCATTCATTCAAAAAATAAAGATAAGCAAGATTTATCGACTATGTTTCAGAATGTGCTTTTTCAACTCACAAGGCAATTGCATCTAGAAATTCAAAAACGCCATGAAACATTACCTGTAATGAGCTGGCGACCTTCGGTTATTGCCATAAGCAATAAAACACATGAGCGCCTTGAAGTTTTTAGTTTAATTACATGGTTGTCTGATTATTACGGTTTTGGAACCTATTACTCTTATTTGCAAGGAATGTTAGAAAAAAAGAATATTGAAAAAGTAGAAGAAGGTAAAAAGGAGTTACTCAAAATGGTGCAATCGAGTGGTTCATCCGTTTTTGTGAATACGGTAATTTCGCCTTCATTTACTTCGGCAATAGCACAAGTAATTCAAATATCCGGTTTTTCAGGGCTAAAAAACAATACTTTGCTCCTTGAATTTAAACAAAACCACACAGAAGAGCAAGAAAATGTAAAAATAGGTTGTAAAATGGCAGAAATTGTTGATTTTAACCTGTTGATTTTGCGTACATCGGGACATAATTTCGGTTTTAGAACCTCCTTAGATGTTTGGATTACCAATAAAGATTATAACAATGCCAATTTAATGATTTTGCTTTCTTACATCATTAAAGGACATAAAGACTGGGAAAAAGCAAGTATAAAAATATATGTAGCCTTTCCAAAAGAGCAAATGAAAAATGAATTTAATGCACTTGCAAATGTTATAAATGAAGGCAGGCTGCCAATATCTAAGCAAAATATTATTCCTTTGCCTTATAAAGATAAACTTG
>JAKIUH010000318.1 GCA_021647685.1 Bacteroidales bacterium | reverse complement strand
GTTATGCGTTCGGCAAAAGAAATGGGTATTCAAACCGTAGCAGTATATTCCGAAGCCGACAGAGATGCTTTGCATGTACGATATGCCGATGAGGCTGTTTTAATAGGTGCACCGCCTTCCAATCAATCCTATTTAAACGGCGATAAAATTATTAAAGTTTGTAAAAACTTAGGAGTAGATGCCATTCATCCCGGTTATGGTTTTTTATCCGAGAACGCAGAATTTGCAAAAAAAGTAAATGAAGCCGGAATTATTTTTATCGGACCGACACCCCAAGCCATTGAAATAATGGGCGATAAACTTTCGGCAAAAGCAGCCGTAAAAAAATACAATATTCCCATGGTACCCGGCACGGATGAAGCCATGACCGATGTGAGTGAAGCAAAAAGAGTAGCAAAAGAAGTAGGCTACCCTATTTTGATCAAAGCATCGGCAGGAGGAGGCGGAAAAGGAATGCGTATTGTACACAACGAGAAGGATTTTGAGGAGCAAATGCAACTTGCCGTTAATGAGGCAACTTCGGCTTTTGGTAATGGGGCGGTTTTTATCGAGAAATATGTCGAATCGCCACGTCATATCGAGATTCAGATTTTGGCAGATAATCATGGAAATATTGTTTACCTTTTTGAACGAGAATGTTCTGTTCAACGTCGTCATCAAAAAGTAATTGAAGAGGCACCTTCGGCAGTTTTAAGCCCTGAATTGAGAAAAAAAATGGGTGAAAGTGCGGTCGATGTGGCACGTGCTTGTAATTATACCGGTGCAGGAACCGTTGAATTTTTGTACGATAAAGGAAATTTTTATTTTTTGGAAATGAATACACGTTTGCAAGTAGAGCATCCCGTTACGGAGTATATTACAAATATTGATTTGGTAAAAGAGCAAATTAAAATAGCTCGCGGTGAAAAACTCTCTTTTACACAAGATGATTTATCAATCAATGGTCATGCAATAGAATTGCGCGTGTATGCCGAAGATCCTGCAAACAATTTTCTGCCTAATATTGGTAAGCTGAAAATGTACAAACGCCCGCAAGGAATTGGGGTACGTGTAGATGATGCTTACGAACAAGGTATGGATATTCCCATTTATTATGACCCCATGATTGCCAAATTAATCACCTATGGAAAAGATAGGAGCGAGGCAATAGCCCGAATGAAACGTGCAATTGATGAATACCGGATTCTTGGAATTGAAACAACTTTGTCTTTTGGTAAGTTTGTTATGGAATCCGAAGCTTTTGTATCGGGTAACTACAACACACATTTTGTACAAAATTATTTTCATCCTGATGAAATACGAAATGATACAAATGAAGAATTGGAGCAAATTGCAGCTATAATTACTGCAAATATTTTTGAAAGTCTCAATCAAAAATCGATTTTTTTAGAAAACGGACAAAAGCAAGTTGTTTCTAATTGGAGAAAAAACAGATTATAGCAAACATTTTTTTTAATACTGCGTTATAAAGATGTTTTGGATGGATTTTTTGTGATGAGGTTAATTGGAAAACGCATGAATAAACAAATATTCATATTGTTCTTCCTTCTTTTAATTCAAGAACTTATTCAGGCTCAAATTCCTATTCAGCCTGATAGTGCCCGAAAGTTTGATGATTACGAAGGATATTTGGTTTATGGCGATGTAATTGATGGTGATACGGTAATTCATGTGGGCTTACGGCAAATTATTATCCGTCCGCCTTTTCGTTTTAAATCCCGTAAACAGTACCGTAGGTATTCGCGTTTAGTGCGTTATGTGAAAAAGGTTTATCCTTATTCCTTAATTGTTAGTGAACAGCTTAGCGATATTCACAGCCATTTAGATGAGTATAAGACCGAAAAAGAAAAAAAAGCTTATTTGAAAAAGAAAGAACAGGAGCTTAAAGATGAATTTGAAGGAAAATTACGAAAATTAACCTACACGCAAGGGCGTATTTTGGTGAAATTAATTAATCGGGAAACAGGTTATACCACTTATGCCATTGTAAAAGAATTAAAAGGCTCGTTGAATGCTTTTTTTTGGCAATCCGTTGCACGTTTGTTTGGAAATAATCTAAAAATGGAGTATGACCCGAAAGGTGATGATAAAATGATTGAAGATATTGTGATAAGAATTGAAAATGGAGAATTGTAATGAAGCATATAAATATTGAAATAAAAGCCCGTGCTGAAAGCAACGATAAAATACGCAGTATTTTAAAATCAAAAAATGCCGATTTTAAAGGAATTGATCATCAGGTAGATACTTATTTTAATATTCCAAGCGGTCGTTTAAAATTGCGGCAAGGTAATATTGAAAATTCATTAATATTTTACCGGCGTGAAAATACTGCTGAACCCAAAGAAAGTGATGTTTCGCTTTATCGAGCAAAAGAAACCGGTGATTTAAAACAAGTATTACAATCCGCTTTGGGTAAACTGGTTACGGTAGATAAGCAGCGAGAAATCTATTTTATCAATAATGTTAAATTTCATCTTGATTCAGTAAAAGGTTTGGGTGAGTTTGTTGAAATTGAAGCTATTGGAAAGCAAGAAAATGAACGTGAAACTTTATTAAAACAATGCAATTATTATTTGCAGCTTTTTGATATTGAGGATAAAAACCTAATCTCTGTGTCGTATAGCGATATGTTGCTGAATAAAAAAAGAGACTGCTTGTAAGCAATCTCTTTTTTTAAAAAACAACTGATAAAGTTTACCATCCGAATTTAATTTCTCTTTCTTCGCCATTGATGGTTAAAATTGCAACATTATCACAAGTTCCATCGCCATAATCCAAGCTTGCTGTTCCGTTTTCGGTAGTAATACTGATGGTTCCTTCTTGTATCCAACGGCAATTTCTTGCTTTAATCAAGGGTTTTGTTATCTCTGCTGTGTAGGCTATGCCTTTTCTGTTCACCCCACTGGCACGTCCGGTAATTGAAAATACATCATCCCAAAAGAAAAACGGAGTATTTGCACCCTCAATCCATTCTCTCTCACGGGTTGATACGCGGGTAATTTCTTTTCCTTCGGGAGTTACAACTTTCCCATCTACTTCTATTTTACGTACCCAGTTTCCTGCATCGTTTTGTCCCATATTGGTAACTGTTTTTGTACCCATTATTTGGTAATCATTCACTGAAAAGTTTTCAAAAGTTACTACTCGTTTTGAGCCGGTTTCCAAAAAATATCCGCTAACTGTTACAATAATTTTTCCTTTACGTACAGCACCGTTTCTTCCTTTGCATCCGTCGGTACCATAATCAATAGTTACTACTCTCGGGTAGGGTGTTCCCTCAGGATACTCAATGGTAATAGTTGGCATACAATAGTCGGCAGTATCTACGGATTTTTGTGCGCCGTTTTCATAAATTTCTGCCTGATCAAATGCATCATCAAACATATCTTCCGATGCAGCTACATCTTCTGCGTCTGCTGTAACTTCATCTGTGTTTGTTACACTATCCTTTTCGCAGGATGTGAAAAAGATAAAACTGAAAAAAGCTGCTAATACTAAACTGAATTTAAGTGTTTTCATGATTTTATTTTTTTAAGTGTTCTACAATAATTTTAATAAGCGCTTATTGTTGAATCTCATTTCTATAACACTTAAAAAATAAAATACCCTGATAGAGATTTTTATAATTTTATAAAGCTATGTATAATAAGTTTTTTATTATTCTGGTAGTCAGTGTGTTGGCGTATTAACTACTTCTTTGATAAGTAACAAATGAAAATCTGTATTTGTTTTTTTCATCGGCTTCAAAATCTTCTTGTTTTGTAATTTCCCAATCTTTTTGATTGAGTTCCGGGAAAAAAGTATCTGCCTCAAATTCATGGTGAATGTGTGTTAAGTAAAGTTTGTCGGCTTTATTGATGAATAGTTTATATATTTGAGCGCCACCGATAATGAAAATTTCTTCTTTATCATGTTCTAAATTATACAATTCATCAACTGAGTGAATTATTGTACAGTTTAAACAATTGAAATCTTTATTTCTTGTAAGTACTATATTTTTTCTGTTAGGAAGAGCTCCTTTGGGAAGCGATTCAAAAGTTTTTCTGCCCATGACAATGGAATGTCCGGTAGTTAATTCTTTAAAATGTTTTAAATCGGCAGGTAAATAGCACAATAAATCATTTTTATATCCAATGGCATTATTTTTATCGATTGCTGCTATTATTGATAAACGAATCATTTTTAAATTATTTAGTTAATCTTTCAATTAAACTTCAAACCGCCCGTTAGGACTTTTGAACATTCAAAATCATTATATTAAACTTCAAATTGTCCGTTAGACATTTGAACGTTCAAACTGTAGAGATTAATTAAACCGATATTTTCCCTTTAATATGAGGATGCGGATTATAATTTACCAATTCAAAATCTTCATATTTAAAATCAAATAAAGATTTTATTTCTGGATTTAACCTTATTTGCGGCAAAGGTCGTGGCTGACGGTTTAATTGTAACTTTACTTGTTCAATATGGTTTAAATAAATATGAGCATCGCCCAGCGTATGAATAAATTCACCCGGCTGTAATCCGGTAACCTGCGCCATCATCATCAACAGTAAAGAATAGGAGGCAATGTTAAACGGAACGCCCAGAAAAATATCTGCACTGCGTTGATATAACTGGCAAGATAATTTACCTTCTGCTACATAAAATTGAAATAAGATATGACAAGGTGGTAAATTCATTTTATCTAAATCGCCAACATTCCATGCGCTTACAATATGACGGCGTGAATTAGGATTATTTTTAATACTTTCAATAACTTGTTTCAGTTGGTCAATATTGCGGTCTTCGGCAGTCCATGAACGCCATTGATAACCATAAATACGTCCTAATTCTCCATCAGGGTCAGCCCATTCGTTCCAAATGCGTACATTGTTTTCTTGTAAATATTTGACATTCGTATCACCTTTGATAAACCATAAAAGCTCATGAATTACCGAAGGTAAATGTATTTTTTTTGTCGTAAGCAACGGAAATCCTTCTTGCAAATTAAAGCGCATTTGATACCCGAAAGAGCTAATGGTTCCTGTGCCTGTTCGGTCTTCTTTTTTTACCCCTTTATCAAGAACATGCTGTAACAGGTCAATATATTGTTTCATTTTGCAGTAATTTTTTTAAATTCGTATAGATAAATCTTCTTGACGAAGTTAATTTATGGTAAATTAAAATTTTATTTGTTGTAAAATTTAATAAAAAACGACTTACGGCGTCTATAACTTTATTCATTTATTTGATGTGTAAGTCAATAAGGATAAAAATAAGAAACAGGATTTTACCATTATTTCAATTTCGTCAACAAGAAATTGATTACAAAAATAGAGAAAAACCCTAAC
>JAKIUH010000317.1 GCA_021647685.1 Bacteroidales bacterium | reverse complement strand
AATCTCCATTATTTGGGCTAAATGTTCCTCAGTATTCTCAAGGTATTTCCTATAATCAATAGAAACTTTAAGCCCGGCAAAACGTCCAGACATTTTAACCAAGTCAGTACTTGTCTTATCGAAGGTGAGTTTTACGATATTTAATGTTCTATCTTCATAGCCATTTTCTATCTCTTTTGTTTGTAACAGAAAATGGTAATAATATTTTTCCAGCGTTTTTTTATCTTTAATTTTAATAGGTTCGCCTAGCTGACTCAGTATTTGTGTTTTTTTAGGTAAATCTGAAGAAATTTTTTCAACCAAATCTGTATTTGCCCTTAATTGTCTTGTCTCCTTATTTATTTCAGCGCTACCTAATGATCGAAAAGAAATTTCAAGAAATTGCTAAAGCAACCAATGATTTTTATACCATATCAAAAATTAAAGAAATAAGGCGCTTAGGTGCATTGCGAACTTTTGTTTTGGTAGGAGGGATGCTTTTGGTGATTATTTTAAATGTTGTCGGTTTGGCAAAATTATTTACCGGTTTGCTCATCTTGCTTATTATTACTCAGTTGTTAAATATAGTTAGTCCTAAAGATTTAGCCAAGAGTGTCGATTATCAATTGGCACTGATTATTGCATTGTCTTTAGCATTAGGTACGGCTATGATAAAAACAGGTGTGGCAGATACGCTTGCAAACGGAATGATGTATGTGTTTAAACCTATGGGAAAATACGGTTTGCTCGTTGGGGTGTATTTGATAACCAGTTTACTGGCAGCATTTATCACTAATAAAGCCGCAGTTGCAATAGTGTTTCCTATTTCATTAACCGTTGCATTACATTTAGGTGTAGATACTACTCCTTTTATTTTGGTAGTTGCTTTTGCTGCTGCTGCTAATTTTATGACTCCAATTGGTTATCAAACAAATTTGATGGTATATGGTCCGGGGGGATACCGTTTTAAAGATTTTTTAATAGTTGGTACTCCATTAACAATTATTTATATGATTGTAACCGTACTAATTCTTAGTTTTCTATATTTGTAAATTATTTTTTTAGCTATGCATATCGATGACTCAAACAAACTGTTGAATACTGCTATCTTAGCAAGTATCCTTGCCGGCGATGAAATCTTAAACGTATATAACTCAAAAGAGTTTAATGTTGAATTTAAAGATGATAAATCGCCTTTGACACAAGCCGATAAAAATGCACACAATGAAATTGTACGTCATTTAAATAAAACAGGAATTCCTGTTTTGAGTGAAGAAGGTAAGCATCTTTCCTTTTCCGAACGTAAAAAGTGGGAGTATCTCTGGATCGTTGATCCGCTTGACGGAACTAAAGAATTTATAAAAAAAAATGGGGAATTTACCGTAAATATAGCACTCGTAAAAAATGGTAAAACACTAATGGGGGTAATTTATGCACCTGTATTAAAATCGCTTTACTATAATAAATTACAGGAAGGAGCTTATTTGGTTGATTTTGATTTTACCGGTAGAAAACCGGAACAAATTTTTGAGTATATCGAAAAGCAAAAAATCAAAATACCCTTAAAAACCCGGCGTGAATATTCTGTAGTAGCCAGCCGCTCACATTTATCTGATGAAACAAAAACTTTTATCGAAAAATTAAAAGAAAAGCATAAAAAAATAGAAATAACCAGTATAGGGAGTTCATTAAAACTGTGTTTGTTGGCTGTCGGACAAGCAGATATTTATCCGCGTTTTGCTCCAACTATGGAGTGGGACATTGCAGCCGGACATGCAATTTTAAAAGCAGCCGGCGGTAATGTGCTTAATAATGATACAGGACAAGAATTACAATACAATAAAGAAAACCTGTTAAATCCTTGGTTTATTGCAAAAACAGAAGTTTTATATCAGGAAAAAACACAATAATATAATATTTAACAAAATGAAAAAATTTTACTTTAAATGTCGTACTTGCGGACATGAGATTGAGGGTTTTAAAGAATGGTTTGGAAATAATCAAAAATGCCCGAAATGTGGGGATAATAAAATTAATACCGTTTACTCCACCCCAAAAGAAAAAATTAAAGAATTAATAAGTAAAGATGCAAAACCGGAAAGTTTATGGCATTATTTTGATTTTTTGCCGCTTGAAAATAAAGAAAATATTGTTACGGATGGTGAAGGTGTAGCACCCATTGAACGATGGAGCTTCTTTGAGGATTACGCCAAAAGAAAGTACGGATTAAATTTAAAGGTATTTATTAACCGAAATGATAAAAGCTTTGCAACCGGAACATTCAAAGATAAAGGTGGTGCATTGGCTGCCAGTGTTTTGAAAGAGCAGGGCATTAAAGAATATGTGGTAGCTAGTACCGGAAACACGGCTACGGCATTTGCACATTATTTGGCAAAAGCCGGAATTTCTTGTGCTATTTTTATGCCCGGCGATGCTTTTTCTGACAGTATGGCACACATTAGCACTTACGGACAAAAAATATTTCATGTACAAGGCGATTATGCATATGCGAAAAAAGTAGCTGCCGATTATGCAAAAAAATATAATGTTTTAATGACCGGTGGTAATTTAGACCCTTTGCGCCTTGAAGCTAAGAAAACACAGGTGTTTGAGATGATGCGCCTTATGGGGCAAACTCCTGATGTTTATATTCAGGCTCTGAGTGGAGGGACAGGACCTTTTGCTGTTGAAAAAGCATTTAATGATTTTGAAGAATTGGGTATTTTCGGAAAACTGCCGCGTTTTTTGCTCTCGCAAGGCGACCGTTGCGCACCGATGGCTGATGCATGGAAAAAAGCCAAAGAAAATAATTTTTACAAAGGCTGGGAAAAGGATTATCCGATTTATGAAAATCCTGAGACACTGATACCGACCATTGCTACCGGAAACCCGGGAATGTATCCTTTAATGGGTCCTTTGGTTAAAAAAAGCGGGGGGGATATTTTCCCTGTTCACGAAGAATTAGCGCTTGATATGATACGTTTGGTAGCTTATGAGCGGGTTATTAAAATTGGACCTGCATCTGCTGCCGGCTTGCTTGGGTATTTTGAAGCATTGAAACGCGGATTAATTAATGATGGTGAAACGGTTTTTATTAATATGGGTGAGTCTGCCAATCGTGCATACGGTTATATGCATAAAGCCGCTTATACTATTGATGAGGTAAATACGGTGGATGATTGCGAACACTTTGATCGTTCAAAATATAAAGAAAAAGTGTGGGCACCTTTTGAAAAATATTAAAGTAGTGCTTTAAATTATGTTTTACTTCATTAAGGATAAACTATATTTATTTGTTTTTGGAAGCAGAATATTAAAAAAATAGTGTAAATTTGTATAGCCGCCTTTTCAAAAGGTATATTAAAATGTAAGCATACAATCAAATAATAATTTATCAATCTATGATAATTGCTGTTGATTTTGACGGAACGATTGTTAAGCATGAGTATCCAAAAATCGGAAAACCAAATTTATTTGCTTTTGAAACATTAAGGGCTTTGCAAAAACAAGGTCATAAGCTGATATTATGGACTTATCGTGCAGGAAAAGAGCTTGATGAAGCCGTTGATTTTTGTAAAGAACATGGGATAGAATTTTACGCAGTGAATAAGAATTATCCTGAGGAAGAATTTGATGAAACCATTAGCCGTAAAATTTATGCCGATATTTATATCGATGATCGAAATATTGGTGGTTTTCCAGGATGGAGCACCATATGGAAATTAATAAATGAGAATGTTCCCTTTAAAAGTGAGGCACTTTTTGATATTGAAGAGGAAAAACAGGAAAGTTTTAAAGAAAAACTCATAAAACTATTTAAATAAAGCGAATATTAATTTTAATTTTACAACTATGGGAGTAAACAAAGCAATTTTAGTCGGTAATGTAGGTCGCGATCCTGAGGTGCAATATGTTAGTGATAATGTTCCTGTGGCAAGATTTACTTTAGCAACCAGCGAAACCTATAAAGATAAAAATGGTGAAAAAATTACCAATACCGAATGGCATAATATTGTTGTATGGCGAGGGCTTGCGCAGGTGGTTGAGAAATATGTAAAAAAAGGAAGCCAATTATATATTGAAGGTAAAATTACGCATCGCCAGTATGAAAAAGACGGTGTAACCAAATATTTTACCGAAATAGTTGCCAATAGTCTGCAAATGTTAGGCAGGGCAGGCGAGGGTACTGCTGATGCCGGAACAGGTGTAAGTAATACGGGACAGACCCAAAGCCAAACGGCTAAAAATGTGGTGAATGAACCGGAAACCGGAAATCAAATAGAACCGGATATTATGGGAGATGATGCAACAGATGATCTGCCATTTTAGATAACTACTTGGTGCAAGCTATCATGCAATTTATCCTTGAGTCCGCAGACTATGTTTGTAATAGAATATAGTTTGCGGATTTAAGTTTGTTGAAACCAATAGTTTTTTATAAATCGCTTGCTCTTTTATTGTGCATTTCAATGGCATTTAAATAATTTATCGGGGCAAAATCATCGGTAAGAACTTTTTGCTTTTTTAGTGGTGGGGCTTTGGTTTTAAGAGCTGCAAATTCATTTAAATCATAATAAAACTTGTATTTATTTTGTAAAAATTGAGCATTTTTCAGTATAAAATCAAGGTTTATATTATCTTGTATATATGCAACTGCAACAACATTACTGCTTGATTTGGATTTATATAAATCTACTTCCCAAAAAACATCTTTTAAAGTTTTAATAATACGTGGGTAAAGTTTAGAACCACTATGTAAGTTAAGGGCAATAACTCCATTTTGCCGAAGATGATTTTTTACCAATGAATAAAACTCACGGGTACATAGGTGGAAAGGTATATATCCGCCTTTATAAGCATCAATCATTATAATATCATATATGTCTTCTGTATTATTCAGAAACAATCGTCCGTCATCTATAACAATTTTATAAGTGCTGTCTTCTTTTAGTTTAAAGTACTTTTTAGCCATTGCAAGTACTTTTTCATCTAATTCTACACCTGTAATATTTATTTGAGGCATATATTTATGAATATATTTTGTAATCATTCCTCCGCCTAACCCAATCATTAATAATTTTTCAGGATTTTTCACATAGGCAAGACTTATAGGCATCGTTTGCGTGTAGCTTACCGGGAGTTCATCATCATTGAAAATATTAATTTTAGATTCTGTATATTTTGATTTGTAACGTGAAAAAGACATCGAAATATATTCGCCTTTTTGTTTTATAATGATGTGATTATAATTTGATTCTACTTCCTCAATGATATATTTGTTCTTTTTTTGTTCAATCCCCAATAAGTTTTTTAGTTCAGATGAAAATACAAGGATTGTAAAAAGTATTAGATATGCCGATAT
>JAKIUH010000316.1 GCA_021647685.1 Bacteroidales bacterium | reverse complement strand
TTTAAAATAACGTGCATAATTTTCTTGAACACCCATGCCATAATCCGTATTATTTAATTCATTCATTGTATCTTCCAATTCTACATCAATACTTTTGATTTTAAAATCGGCAATTTCCAAATTTTCCAGTACAAATGCTTTAAAGCCCTCTTCTTGGTTTTCAATTTTGTCAATTACATTTCTGTAAAGATTATTCCAAGGGCGAATAATGGGTTCGATACCATGCTCAAACCACTGGTAAACAGATTGTAATTCAGGAAAATGAATATTTGTTTTTTTAAAACCGGCTATTATGGTCATATTGTTTAAGGTGTTTGATTTAAGTACAGAAAGCTCAATCGAATCAATATTAACTCTACTGCCTGATTTTAATGAATAATCATTTGTTTTTGGATTATATTGCCTTTGAAAAACCAAGGCAGGTTGTGTTCCCGGATAAAAATACAGCTTTTCACTGTAGATTATTTTTTCATCTAAGAGTACATTGTATATATATTTAATGTTATTTAAATAGAGTGTAATTTCAAAAAATCCGGGACTTTTTCGTGTTTCGCTATCAAACTCAAAAGGAACAAAGCCGGTTTTTTGCTCTCTATCTAATGATTGGGTACAAATTTCTTTTAAAAAATTTAATGCCAGTAACATATTGGTTTTACCGGATGCGTTAGAGCCATACACCATACCCATACGTAATAAGCGTTCGCCATTGGGCAAATCTATGCAGTGATAGTCTTGCATATATTTATCTTGACTGGCTTCAAAGCTGACTATTTGCTCTTCTTTAAAAGATAAATAGTTTTTTACTTTAAATTCTATAATCATTTTTTATGAGTTTATTTTTTAATCATTTTTTAATGTTTCATGTGCTTATTTTAAATTATTTTTATTTGCCACATGTAACATACACAAACATAAAAGGATACTCATTTAATCTACTTAAATAATCATTTCCCTGTGCGTCTAATTTATTAGTCATGGATGTTTCATGTAACATCCTCTAATTTCAGGGCTTGTACTTATTCTAATTTATTAATAATCAAATGTTTATGTGTTTTATTTAGCGGTCATAGATGTTTCATAAGTTTATTTTTATTATTTATAATGCTTTCTAAACCCGAAGGATGAGCATAATATCCACTAACATATAGATTTACAATTATTTAATCTCTTTAAATAATCTCGTCCCTGTGTCTGTCAGTTGGCGGATAAATGTTTTATGTTTTGTATGTATTGAAAATAGAATGATTATTCTGTGTATTGTATTTGTCTTTTTTGTAAATTTATTACAAATATACTGATTATATTTTGGTTTTCAAAATTTTTTTATAAAAAAAACAGTACCGGTTTTGGTACTGTTTTTTGTTGTTTTTTATTTTTTACTTACAATTTTGCAATGATTGCGTCTGCCATTTGTTTGGTTGATGCAGCTCCTTGCTGAATTACCTCGGGTTTTCCACGCATTTTCAACATATCGTAGGTACGAACTTTACCTTCTGCGATTACTTCGGCAACTGCTTTGCGAATTTTTTTTGCAATTTCATTTTCTTCAATAAAGTCAAGCATCATACAGGCAGATTCAATCATAGCAATAGGATTAACAATAGATACTTCATAATCTGCATATTTAGGTGCTGAACCGTGTGTCGGTTCAAAAACAGCGATTCCGCTGTCAGGATTATACTGTGCACTGCAAGCAAAACCTAATCCGCCGATTAAACCGGCAAAACCATCCGATACAATATCTCCAAACATATTTCCGGCAACTATCACTCCGTAATCTTCAGGATTTTTAGTAAGCCACATCATTTGGGCATCAATATTGGTATTCCAAAGAGCAATTTCCGGAAAATCCGTTTTTTGAATTTGCAAAGCCATTTTATACATCATGCCCGATGTTTCACGAATAACATTTGGTTTTTCACATAGTGTTACCGATTTGTAGCCGTATTTTTTTGCATGATTGAAAGCTGCACGCAAAATTCTTTCGGTAGCCTTTTTTGTAAATATGCGTGTAGAAACCGATATTTCTTCTTTAGGCACATGACCAAAGTTCTTCTTAAATTTCGGATGCGTCATTAATGCATCATAAACTTTTTCATTAGGATTTGACCATTCAACTCCACCGTATAATCCTTCGGTATTTTGACGGAAGATTACCACATCTACTTCAGGCTCTTCAATAGTATCTCCTTTTCCTCTTCTGATAAAGTTCAAAGGGTTGCCTTTATAGGTTTTGCATGGGCGGGCACAAATATCCAAACCAAAATGTTGGCGTAATCCAACAATCGGGCTCGAATAAACCAAGCCTTTTTCTTTAAGTTCAGGGGCTAATTCTTCAAAGGCTTCATCTTTAGGTTTAGAAGTAATTGCTCCAAAAAGACCAATTTTATGTTCTTCTAATAATTTGATGGTACGTTCAGGTAAAGGATTTCCTTCTTTACGCCAAAATTCCCAACCAATATCACCTTCAACATAATCAGCCTCAAAACCGGCTGCCTCTAATACGCGGATTGCTTCATCCAAAACCGCTTTGCCAATACCGTCACCCGGCATTGCAACAATAGTTCTTTTTGCCATATTAATATAGATTTAGTTTTCCTATTTTAAAATACCAAAAATACGATATTTTTATATCTTAAAATATTATATCAATTGATTTCGCTAAAAAAATATAATATTATATAACATCTTTTTTTAATATTCCTAATATCAGCAAGTCATAGGATGAATTTGTTAATTGGCAGCCATTTATTATATAGTTTATTTCACTTTGTTTAAATTATTTATCCGATGACCCCAAACAAATTAATTTGCCACTTGCATATTTAAGGATATTCATAATATTTAATATCAGTATATTAATTAAAAAAAGACTATGCCGATTTAACTTCTTTTATCACAAGAAACAAAAAATATAACCAGCCAATCATTAATACAGAGCCACCTATTGGGTTTAAAAAGCCTAATTTACTCTCCGGATAGAAACTTTTCAAATATAAGATTCCTTGAAACAGGATACTTCCTATAATAAAAGCATAAGCTACATAATTAAAATTGATTTCGGGAAACAGGTGATACAAAATAGCTACAAGTATTAAAGCCAGTGCATGATACATCATAAACTGATTTGCTAAAGCAAAATTTGCACTTGCCCCGTTTTCAGACAAAATACTCTTCAAAGCATGACTTCCTAACGCACTCATTACTATTGATATGAATGCAAATATTACTCCGCTTGCCAAAATTGTTTTCATAAATATTTGTTTAATAGTTTATAGTTTACAAATATCGATAAAAAAATCAGGAAATGATATTTTTTATACCAAATCCATCACCGCCTTTTACATCATACCAAGAATTATCTGTATGTAGCAATTTGCTCCCATTGTCTTGTAAGCCGGTGATTACAGCATTTGCTTCTGTTTGTGAAACGCCTAGTTTATACATTTTGGATAATTACCTTCCATTGGTTTTATTTGTCAATCTGTCCTTCCATATCCCATTCCCTGCGTTTAAATTGTTTCCAGCCGGCAGCTTTTACTTTTTTTCCATCTACATAACAATAGGCTCTTTTTACATGGTAAGGTTTCCAATATTCATTAAATGCTTTTTGATAATCATAGAAGTTTAATTCTTTTGTAGATTTATTTTTTTGCAGATTATTTAGCCATACTTGAGCATCCGACATTTTTATCGTTAACAATAGAACGATTAATAGTATAAGTTTTTTCATAATTAAAATTTTTGTATAAAAATAAGGAAATTTAATTCCTTATAATTGCTTCTTTTTAAGTTTTACGTAAAATAAATAAACTTGTTTCGGTAATTATTGAAAAATATAATTATTAAATTTACCTTTGAATTTTATAATAGTTTCATTTACAAACCTATAAATAATATACAAAATGAATAATATCAGTAAATTGAAGCCGGAATTAGTTTGGAAATATTTTGATGAAATAACTCAAATTCCCCGCCCTTCAAAAAAAGAAGAAAAAATAATTGACTATTTATTGAATTTTGCCAAAAAACATCAGCTTGAAGCAGAAAAAGACAATGCAGGAAATGTAGTAATAATAAAGCCTGCAACAATGGGCATGGAAAATGCAACACCGGTAATTTTGCAAAGTCATAGCGATATGGTTTGCGAAAAAAACAGTGAGGTAGATTTTAATTTTGATATGGACCCAATTCAAACCTATATCGATGGCGATTGGGTGAAAGCAAAAGGAACTACTCTGGGCGGAGATGATGGAATAGGTGTGGCAGCAGCTTTGGCTGTTTTAGCATCTGATGATATAGTACATCCCGATTTAGAATGCCTTTTTACATCGGATGAAGAAACCGGTATGACCGGAGCTTTTGGCTTACAACCCGGTTTTTTGAAAGGAAAAATTTTAATAAATCTGGACTCGGAAGATGAGGGTGAATTGTATATTGGCTGTGCCGGTGGAATGGATACTACGGTTGAAATGGAATATGAAAAAGAAAACATTCCTGATTCCTGGTACTCTTGTAAAATTAAAGTAAGTGGTTTAAAAGGTGGGCATTCGGGTGATGATATTGAAAAGGGATTAGGAAATGCCAATAAAATTTTAAACCGCTTTTTATGGAGATTATCTGAAAAAATTGAATTTAAACTTTCGGAATTTAATGGAGGAAATCTTAGAAATGCCATTGCACGCGAAGCTTATGCCATAATTTCCGTAAAACAACACGATAAAGAACAAATTCGTTTGAATTTGAATATTTATACCTCTGAAATTCAAAGTGAATATGCACAAACCGAACCTAATTTAAATTTGGAAATGACTACGGTGGAGCATCCCAAAACGGCTATTGATAGAGATACACAATATAAATTAATCAGAGCGCTTTATGCATGTCCTCATGGAGTAATAGCGATGAGCCAAACTATTGAAAATTTAGTTGAAACATCCACAAATTTAGCATCGGTAAAATTTAAAGAGGATAAAATCATGATTGGAACAAGCCAAAGAAGCTCGGTTGATTCTGCTTTAACTGATGTTGCAGCTATGGTACGTTCGGTATTTGAATTAGCCGGAGCAAAAGTAACCCACTCTGACGGGTATCCGGGGTGGACTCCAAAGTTGGATTCGGAAATTTTAAAAGCAACAAAAGCCGCTTATGCCCGTTTGTTTGATAAAGAGCCTGAAGTTTTAGCTATTCATGCTGGTTTAGAGTGTGGTTTGTTTTTAACAAAATATCCTTATTTGGATATGATTTCCTTTGGTCCCACCATTAAAGGTGCACATTCACCGGATGAACGCATGCATATTCCAAGTGTTCAACAATTTTGGGATTTGTTGGTTGAAGTTTTGGCAAATATTAAAT
>JAKIUH010000315.1 GCA_021647685.1 Bacteroidales bacterium | reverse complement strand
TAAGCTCACAGAACCTTTTTTAATGATGAATGGTGATATACTTACATTAATGGATTTTTCAAAATTTTACAATTTTTCGGTTGAAAATCCTGCAGCATTCACCGTTGCCATTAAGGAATTTGTAACACCTTTCCGTTTCGGTAACATATTTTTTGCCGGTGATTTTGTAACCGGTATTGAAGAAACAAAAGACATTGAAACAAAAATCCTTGCAGGTATCGATATCATAAAACCCGAAGTATTCAATTTTATTCCTGACAATGAATATTACGGAATGGACAGTTTAATTCAAGATATGCTGGCTAAAAAAATTCCGGTGGCAAAATATGAAATTCGTGAATACTGGTTAGACATTGGAATGGAAGATGATTACCGCAGGGCACAAGAAATATATAAAGAAAAATTTTAAGTATTAAATAGCCGACCTGCTCTGTTGATGCCAAGCCGGTGAATCATAACACTATTAAATAAATAAAAATGAATTCTTACAAAGGAAAAAAAGTATTAATTACAGGCGCAGACGGATTTATCGGATCTCACCTTACAGAAATGTTATTAGGACACGGAGCAAAAGTTAGAGCATTATCGTTCTATAATCCATTTAATTATTGGGGTTGGTTGGAAGACATCCCTCAAAACGATAATCTTGAAATTGTTTCGGGCGATGTACGTGATGCAGGCTTTTGTCAAAAAATAAGTCAGGATATTGATATAATATTTCATTTGGCAGCATTAATATCCATACCCTATTCCTATGTTGCACCTAATTCTTATATTGATACCAATGTAAAAGGCACCCTGAATATGTGTCAAGCAGCGCTCAACAATAAAGTAGAAAGAATTATTGTAACCTCTACATCAGAGGTTTATGGGACAGCAAGATATGTTCCCATAGATGAAAAACATCCTTTGCAAGCTCAATCGCCGTATAGTGCAAGCAAAATTGGTGCAGATGCAATAGCTTTAAGCTTTTATAATGCCTTTAATCTGCCCTTAACCATAGCGCGCCCCTTTAACACTTACGGTCCACGTCAATCGGCAAGAGCAGTAATACCCACAATTATTACTCAAATTGCGGCAGGAAAAAAGCAAATAAAATTAGGAGATTTATCACCAACACGTGATTTTAATTATGTAAAAGATACTTGTAAAGGCTTTTTACTTCTGGGTAATCATGATGAAACCATTGGGAAAGCTGTTAATATAGGTTCTAATTATGAAATTTCAGTACATGATACACTTTACTTAATCAAAGAGTTAATGAATTCGGACGTAGAATTTGTTTTAGATGAACAACGCATCCGCCCGAAAAACTCTGAGGTATTAAGATTATGGTGTGATAATACCAAAATCAACAAACTAACCGGATTTAAACCCGAATATGATATAAGAAAAGGTTTAATTGAAACCATCAAATGGTTTAATGAAAAACAAAATCTTGATAAATACAAAGCAGATATATACAATATGTAAAAAAATGCAAAATGACAGGATAAATTACACATAAACTAAAAACACTCAGGCTATGAAAAAAATTTTAATTACAGGCGGTGCCGGATATATAGGCAGCGTATTGGCACGAATGGTACTTCGAGCGGGATACAAAGTGCGGGTTTTGGATAATCTGCGTTTTGGCGGTGAAGCAATTGTAGATTTGCTAAACGACCGGAATTTTGAATTCATTAAAGGCGACACAAGAAATGAAAACGATTTAAAAAAAGCGGTTGCCGGTATGGATTATATTGCGCACCTTGCTGCAATTGTAGGCGACCCGGCTTGCGCTAAAGAGCCTGAATTGGCAAAAGAAACCAACTTGGAAGCAAGTAAAAAGTTTTATCAAATTGCCAACGAGGCAGGAGTGAAACGTTTTGTTTTTGCATCAACATGCAGTAACTACGGAAAAATGAACGATGGCGATACTTTTGTGAATGAAGATTCGGAACTGGCTCCCGTATCCTTATATGCCGAAACAAAAGTAGCAACCGAGCAATTTTTATTAGCACAAAACCAAAACAATACGTGTAAACCAACGATTTTACGATTTTCTACGGTTTATGGTCTCTCTTCACGTATTCGTTTTGACTTAACAGTAAATGAATTCACCAAAGAATTAGCCTTAGGACGCGAGTTGGTGATTTTTGGTGAACAATTTTGGCGACCATATTGCCATGTAGTAGATTTGGCAAGAGCAGTACAATTGGTTTTTGAATCGGATATTAAAAAAGTAGCATTTGATGTGTTCAATGTAGGAGATACTCATGAAAACTATCAAAAACAAATGATCGTAAATGAAATTAAAAAACAAATCCCCGATGCAAAAATTAAATACGTAAAAAAAAACGAAGACCCCAGAGATTATCGTGTTAATTTTGATAAAATCAAAAATAAACTGGGATACAGTATAAGCATGCGCGTTCCTGATGGTATTGCACAAATTATCAAAGTGATTAAAGAAGGTTTTTTGAATAATCCCGATGAGGCTAAATACAAAAATATATGATGGAAGACTTTGTTAAATACGTACAGAAATTATACGGAACAAAAGATTTTATTCCAATGCATGAGCCGCGTTTTTGGGGTAACGAACAAAAATATGTAGCCGATTGTATCGAATCAACTTTTGTTTCGAGTGTAGGAAAATATGTAAACCGTTTTGAAGAACTGTGTGCGGAATATACCGGAGTTAAATATGCAATAGCAACCGTAAACGGAACAGCAGCTTTGCATGTAGCTTTACTATTATCAGGTGTTGAAACCGGCGATGAAGTAATTACACAACCACTTACTTTTATTGCAACAGCTAACGCAATCAGCTATTGCAATGCAAAACCGGTATTTTTAGATGTGGACAAAGCAACAATGGGTTTATCCGATGTAAAATTGGAAAAATTCCTTATTGAAAATACGGAAATTCGTAAAGATGGTTTTTGTTATAATAAAAAAACAGGCAATCGAATAAAAGCTTGCGTACTGATGCATACCTTTGGTCATCCGGTAAAAATTGATAAAATTGTTGAAATTTGCAAACGGTGGAATATTGAACTTATTGAAGATGCAGCCGAAAGTCTTGGAAGCAAATACCAAAATAAACATACAGGAACATTTGGCAAATTTGGAATTTTAAGTTTCAACGGAAATAAAACCATAACCACCGGCGGTGGAGGAATGATTTTGACCGATGATGAAGAATTGGCAAAAGAGGCAAAACACATTACCACTACCGGAAAAATACCCCATAAATGGGAATATGTACACGATGTTCGTGCATTTAACTACCGTATGCCCAACCTGAATGCAGCTTTGGGCTGTGCTCAAATTGAACAATTGGATTTTTTTATCGCACAAAAACGTAAATTATTCAATAAATATCAAGATTTTTTTAAAAATACCGATATCGATATTTTTGCAGAACCCGAAAACAGCTTTGCTAATTATTGGCTGCAAGTTGTAGTTCTAAAAAACAGAAAAGAACGTGATAATTTTTTGGAATATACAAACAGTAACGGAGTTATGACACGCCCAATTTGGCAATTATTAAACAAATCAAAAATGTATAAAAACAGCATAACAGACGATTTAGTAAATGCCCAATGGTTTGAAGACCGTGTGGTAAACATTTCAAGCAGTGTAATAAAAAACTTATAAAGAAGCAATTATGGAAAAACTGATAGAAAATTGTTATCTACGCGCTTTTGAGCCCGAAGATTATAAAATTACACATAAATGGCGCACCGACCCCGAAATGACAAAATTAATGACCGGCAATGTGTTTTTTGTTTCATCGGAAAGAGAAAAAAAATGGCTCGAAGAAAAAATTTTTGATGACCGAAGAGAAATTTATTGGGCAATTTGTGATTCGGAAACTCATGAAATGGTTGGAATGACCAGCTTGCGCGATATTGATTATCGAAACAGGAAAGCTTTTATCGGTGGAATGACTATCGGAAAAGAACATTGGGGAAAACACTATGCTTTTTATGCAACATTTCTTGCATTAAAATATGCTTTCTTAGAATTGGGCTTAAACAGGGTTAGTACAGATTATATTGCAGAACACAAAGTTTCAAGGCATTTACTGGTGGATAAACTGGGACTCTCAGAAGAAGGTGTTTTTAGACAAGAACTCTACAAAGCCGGAAAATATCATAATATCGTAAAAGTTGCCATTTTGAAAGATGAATTTTTAACAAAATTTGGAATTGAGGTATAAAATATGAAGAGTAAGCTCTTATCATTGAAAAACCATAAAGAATGGAAGTTTACATTAGCTAAGCTTCCATTAAATCAGCGCGATATATATTTTACACCGGAATATTACCACTTGCACGAAAAATACGGAGATGGTACTGCATTCTGTTTCGTTTTTGAAAAAGATGATGACATCGCAGTCTATCCTTTTTTAATGAACAAGATAAATCAAGCATTGGATTTGTCAAATACAGCGTATTATGATATTCAGGGAGCTTACGGATATAACGGTGTTTTAAGTTCATCCTATAATGAAAATTTTATTAATGCATTTTATCAAGAGTTTAATGATTTTTGTAAAAATGAAAACATAATTGCCGAATTTACGCGATTTCATCCTTTGATAAACAATTATGCATTTTCAAAAAATCATTTAAAAGTTTTTAAAGACCGGCAAACTGTTTTTTTGGATTTAACAAAATCAACAGAACAAATATGGCAAGAAGAGTTTTCATCAAAAAACCGTAATATGATTCGCAAAGCGGAAAAAAGCGGTTTAAAATTCCGTTTAGGAAATAATTTAAAAGATTATTTGTTTTTTAGAGAAATGTATATCAACACGATGAAAGCCGTAAATGCCAAAAGCTATTATTTTTTTAATGAAAATTATTTTTTGAATTTTAAGAGCTTATTGGATAATAAACAAAGTTTATTATTGGCAGAGCTAAACGGTGAAATCATTGCAGGGCTGCTTCTAATGGTTGACGGAAAATACGCTCATTATCATCTTTCGGCAAGGCAGCGAGATTTTGGAAAATATGCAGCAAATAATTTTTTATTGGAAAAAGCAATTCGTTTAGCCAAAGAAAAAGGAGCTGAACAATTTCATTTTGGAGGAGGGAACACTACAAAAGATGATGATCCGCTTTTTAAATTTAAAGCAAATTTCTCAAAATCACGAGCTGATTTTTACATCGGCAAAAAAATTCATAATCAAGATGTTTATGATGAAATATGTAACATTTGGGAAAAAGAGTACCCTGAATTAAAAGATAAATACAAAAATTTATTATCAAATAAGGATTACTAAATATGAAAAAAACAATTGTTCTCGGTGCGGAAATGGTTGGCAGTGCTACGGCTATTGACTTATCGAAAACTACAATCTGTGTACAACAGATAT
>JAKIUH010000314.1 GCA_021647685.1 Bacteroidales bacterium | reverse complement strand
TGAGTGGTTTTGGCAATTTTTTCTTGTATTATTCCTTTTTTTAATGCTTCAAGATAACCGCCTTGCTCATCAATTTCCAAAAACAATTTCCACGCCTGTTCAATTAATGAGTTGGTTAAATTTTCAACATAATACGAACCTGCTGCGGGGTCGGCAACTTTATTAAAATAGGATTCTTCTTTTAAAATAATTTGCTGATTGCGGGCTATTCGTTCGCCAAATTCATCATTGTTTTCATAAATTGCATTAAACGGCAGCACCCTTAAAGAGTCTGTACTGCCTAAAACTGCCGACATGGCTTCGGTAGTGGTTCGCAACATGTTCACATAAGGGTCGTAAAGAGTTTTATTCCATAAAGATGTTTCGGAATGAATAAATATTTTTGCCTTATCAGGATTCTCAGGTAAGAAACTTTGTATGATTTTAGCCCATAAATAGCGAATAGCACGTAATTTGGCTATTTCCATAAAATAATTAGAGCCAACTCCTAAATTGAAACGTAAATGCGGGCTTAAATCCTGAACATCAATGCCTTGTTCTTGTGCAAAATCAAGATAATTAACGGCAATTGATAAAGTAAATGCCATTTCTTGCATGATGGAAGCTCCGGCATTATTGAAATATTTTCCGTTGATACTCACAAAATGCATGTTTGGCAAAATTTCTTTTGCTTTAGCAAAAAGTGCTTTGGAAATATTCATTCCTGAACAAATTTCTGCATCGTAGCATTGTCCGGTAAGCGTAGTATATCCCAAAGGGTCAAAATCAAAAGAGCCTTTTATTTTTTTTGTATCAATTTTATTTTCAATACAATAATCAATAAATTCTTGTAAAAGTTTTTTAGTATTTCTGCTTTTTGCAAAGTTTAGCTCTACCTTATCATAAGGAAAATCTGTTAATAGGCTACTCAAATCAGTTGTTGAATTTTCCGGAATAATAAAGGCAATACTTTCCGCACCGCGTTTTATTGCTTCTAATGCTTTTGTATTCGCTTGTATTTCATTTTCAACAAAAACATCCTGCCGTATAAGCCAATTATTATCTTTTTTATTGCCACGCACAAAAGGTAAGTTTCCGGGCAAAGTTTGCAAAAGATTTTTTAGTCCGCTTAAATCTTCGCTACGATAATAGGGGCGTACATTAAAGCCTTCTATGGTTTTCCAAATCAGTTTTTTATCATAATCAGCACCTTTAAGGTCGGCTTTGATTTTTTCTTCCCAAGTTTGGGTACTTACCGGTGGAAATTCACTAAAAAGTTTATTATTTGATTGATTACTCATAATCCTTAGTAATTTTTTTGACAAAATTAGTATATTTTATGCCTTGCAAATTACTAAAAATATATGATTTTTATCAGTTTAAGCGCAAATGAATATATTTTAGAGCAGTTTTTTTACATTTAATCACTAACTTTAAATTCTTGATTGCTAAATTCCAAAGTTTCAGGAATCTTTACAATATTATATTCAAAATCGGTTAATTTATGACAATCATTACAAGCAATGGTCAATTGCTCATAATCTTTCTTAAACAATTGAATATTTTTTTGTCCAATATCACGTTCCAAATCAACCAAAGCAGGCTCTATCATACTCATTAATTTGGTTTCTTCACGTTGTTTCTGATATTCTTGAATTTCATCAGCTACTTCCTTTATTTCTTTGATTTCAAATTGTGCTAATTTCCAATTTTTGTGAATTCCGGCAAACCAAAGTTTTGCATGATGCGCTTGGATATTGGTCATTAAAAAGCCAAAACCGGGTTTATAAACCTGTGCTAATTCAATTTTTAAACTATCAATTTGTTTTTGCAAGGTATTACAGTTACTGTCTTGGGGTTTACATGAAAAAAACACCGTTATCACCATTAAAATAGTAAGATACTTCATTTTATCCGAATTTTAGGGTTAATATTCAGCTATAAAATTAAAACACAGCAAGCATATTTTATGTGTTGATAAACATATAAGCTAACAGCTTAGTTTTTCACACTATAAATCGTTTAAAAATACGACAAAAGTCTTTAATTTTTAAAAATCAAGTACTTTATGAAAAGACACTAAATATATGGGGGCTTATTCAACAAGGCAGTCATGTTTTACTAATCGGCAACACGAATGCTTAGTTGTTGTGAGCAGTATTTCCCCTTATTTTTTAATTTTATAACAATTGTTGATATTGTCAATATAAATTTCACAGTCTTTGAAAAATCCAATTCCTATTCTTGCTTGACTTGAAACGTTTATGGTGGTATTGACGTTTTCAAAATCCATATTCCCTAATTTTATCAAAGGCACTATTCCAAGCTTTTCCTTAATCTTTTGAAGTCCTCCAAGAGTATATCTATCTCTTTCATTGTCAGAAAAAGAATATTGTTTTAATAATTGTTTAGCAAGTTTAGAATTTGCCGGTAGATTAAATTCAGATGATGAGCCAAAATCAATAATTACTTTGTATTCAATTCCATTGATTGAAATATATGTATATGATGCGCCTCCTTCTCTTTTTATTCTAATAGTTTCAAAACTTGTATCCGCTAAATTCTTATTAGAAATATTTACTAATTTGTTTGGATAATCAATTAACCAATTAGCTTTCTTGATAATTGGCAGTCCAATTATTCCACCAAAATTAGGAATTTGCTCTTTCAGACCTTTCATATCTCCATTTAGTGCAACCGTATTTATGAAGTCAATGCTGCCAATTTTCAGCGATGATATAATTTCATTTCCAAGTTTCATTTTGCGTTTAGAAGCCCCATCATAATTACCGGTTTTACCAATTATCGAATCTCTTTGAATTATTGTGTAATCCGCACCTGTGTCGAAAAGGAAATTTTTAGAAACTCCGTTTATTTCAAAAGGCAAAATAATTACAGATTTGATGGTCTTAAATTCTGTTTGATAATCGAAATTTTCGGGAATAACATTTCCCTTATTTTGATTTTTGGTGACAGAACAACTAAATCCATTTAAGATAATTAATCCTATTATTAGAAGTTCAAATTTTTTCATAATTGATGATAATTCATTTATTACTATTGACGTAAAAAATGTCTAATGGTTGACTTGAAACGCATTGCACACAACAGTTTGAATATGGTGCGTTTGACATTTCAACGCTCCATATTTTCAATTTTGCACTACGTTTATTTATTGCTATTATATTCATTTTTAGCACTATCTGCCAAATGTACTATATTTTTTGTTGTGGGTATGTGCTAATTTTATTGTCTTTCATTTTACGTTTTCCATATTTTCTATATAGGTATTCAACAACAAAAGCTCCAATAAAAGTAAAGATACTACCATAAAAAGCACTTCTTTGTGTGTACCACTGATATTTCATAAGCGCAGCAAAAACAGTAAAAAGAATAATTAAGTTAATAAAAAGAAGTATCCTATTTCCTCCATATTCATTTTGCAGTTTAAGATGAGATATTAAAACAAAAATGTAAATAACAGTAAATACAGTGCTTGTAATTGATGCAATTGCCCCTAAGTCAAAAAACAAGGCAAATGCAAGTCCTAAACCTGCTGTAATGTATAAACCCTCTGTCGATTTAAACCAAATTTTTCTTTCAAAAGATTCTGGTAATTCACCATCTTTTGCTAATGAATATGCAATATTGGCTCCGCCAAAAATAGTAGCATTTAACGCAGATGAAATAGAAAATAGAGCTCCAATAGTAATGAGAATAAATCCGAAATTCCCTAAAAATGGTTTTGCAGCTATAGCAAGTGCATTTTCTTGCGCTTTAATAATCTCCGGTAATGGAAGGTTTCCAATGGTGACAATAGAAATTAATACATAAAAAATCATTACGAAAAATATACTTAAAAATATTGCTCGAGGAACATTTTTTGTAGGATTGATAATATTTTCTGAGGCATTTGTAATAAGTCCAAACCCCATATATGAAAGAAAAAATATAATAGAGGCATTAAGTAAACCACTCGTGCCCGATGAATCAAAACTCGGTTTAACCATTCCCCAATTTATGGTCATAAAACCACCTACAATGAATACCAGTAGAATTGTTAGCTTTATTAAAACAATATAAAATTCAGCTTTTCCGACAGCTTTGCTGCCAAATAGGTTTAGGGCAGTAAAAAACGAAATAACTATTGCTTCAACAATTCCAACATTAAGAGCAGTGGTTTCTATATGTATAAAAGGTAGTAAATAGCCCGCAAAACCTTTAACAAAAAGTGCAATTGAGATAACATAGGTAAGCCACATTAGAATACTTAATACTCCAGTTGTAATACTATCTCCCAGTCCTTTTAATATAAAGGCGATTGGTCCTGCATTAGATATTATTCTCCTACCTAAAACCGCATATGAATAGGCTACTATTAAGGCATATACTCCCGAGAGAATAAATGCTTCGGGCAAATCATTGCCGGCAATTTTTGCTCCTAATCCAAAAATCGAAAAAATACTGGCTCCTATCATTGTACCAACTGCCATTGATATTACTTCTACTAAACTAAGTTTTCTATTTTTCCCCATTGTGTTTCCTTATATTTTATTTATGCTGTCATTTTTGCATTACCTACAACGATTTGTATATGAAGCGTTGGGCGTTTAAAAGTACTTCATTTTCGGTTTATTACTTACTTTAATTATATGTGCCAACTTTGACTTAATCACTTACTGGCCAATGTTCTATATACTTCGTGTATGCCCTGCATGAGCAGCAGTGCACACCTGTTAAAGGTCTGAATAAATTCCAAAAATGCAAATTTATTTTGCAAAAGACTAATAATAGGTGATGTTTTTTTTTCCAGAGGGTAAAAGTCCCTTACACGCTTGGATTAAGGACGAGAACGGCGCAGCCCTCACGAACACATTTTAAATTTTTAAAAAAAGAGTGAGTAAGTGTTAGCAAGTGGCAAGGTGGTTTACTGTGAAGTATGCACTGGAGGAAGCCAAACGGCAAAATCCGGTACTGACGAACAGAAATTGTATATGAAGCTGATTAGTGTCTGTCCATAAATTCATCGAATTGAAAAGTTTAGATGGTTGGCTTCGTAACCGAATACGCTATTGTATTAGGCATGATTGGAAAAAACCGGAAAGAAAACGTAAAAATCTGATACGTTTAGGTGTTGCCTACGGACAAGCTTATGCAGAAACAGTAGCATAATGGGAGGTGGAGAATAGCTCAAAACCCAATTTTAGGAACAACTATTACGGTAGAACGCTTACGAAAACGTGACTATACATCTCTTTTAGAATATTACCAACAAATTTCTCCTGTTTTCGTCACTTTTTTGCAACACCCATATAAATAGTTGATAATCAGTATTTATGTTTTATCTTTGGGTGTTGCAAAATTATTCTTATGTTTATCAGAGAATTGAACAATAGGTCTGGAAG